>JAJECZ010000112.1 GCA_022821735.1 Alphaproteobacteria bacterium
GCGTTGAGCAGGGTGGTCTTGCCGCTGCCGAGGAAACCGGTGAGGACCGTCACCGGGATGCGCGCCTCCGGCGCGTAGGCTTCAAAAAGACTCATCGGCTGTGCTTTTTCTCGTTTGCGTCTCTTGACCTGCCGGCGAACCGGGGCACAGGATACAGTCCTACAATTACCGGAAGCGCCGCAAGGGGAGAGAAGCACATGATCTTCAGCAAGTTCGAGTCGCTGCCTAAGACGGCAGACATCGAGTCGCCGGACCGCCGCAGTTTCATGCGGACCGCGGCCGTCGGCGCAGGCGCGGTAGCGGCCGCCGGCGCAGCGATGACCGGCGGCAGCGTCCAGGAAGCCAAGGCGGACAGCCACATGACGCCGATTGGCGAGAAATGGTGGCCGTCGCGCTGGGGCGAAGGCGACCAGGCCGGCGCCTCCAACTGGATGACGCCGGAGAAGACGCTCGACGCCGTGAAGTGGATCAAGAACGGCAAGATCACCCGCATCGGGCGCGATTACGAGCCGAGCATTCCCTTTTTCGGCCCGCGCGGCTTCGCGCTCCGCATTCCCGGCGCCCCGACCGGCGGCCCGTTCGGCGAGAACATGCTCGTCTATAACGACGAATATCTCGCGACCGAGATCGGCCAGGTGGGCACGCAATTCGACGGGCTCGGCCATATCGGGGCCATTGTCGGCTCAGCGACCGACAAGGCCGACCACCGCTACTATAACGGCTTCACCGGGGCCGAGGTCGAGGGCGCCTACGGGCTCCAGAAGATCGGCATGGAGCATGTCAAGCCGTTCTTCACCCGCGGTCACCTGATCGATGTGAAGCCGCAGCAGGCGTGGGACGTCGGCAACGAGATCACGCCGGCGCATGTCGATACCGCGCTCGCCGCGCAGGGCATGTCGCTCGACGACATCAAGGAAGGCGACGCGGTGTTCTTCAACACCGGCTGGGGCGACCTCTGGATCAACAACAACGACCGCTTCAACTCCGGCTGCCCCGGCATCGGCATGGATGTCGCCAAGATTCTGGTGGACAAGGGCATCTGCGTCGCCGGCGCGGACACCTGGCCGATCGAGGTGGTGCCGAACCCGGATCCCAAGAGGGCGTTCGTGGTCCACAACGAGCTCATCACCCGCAACGGCATCTACATCCACGAGAACCTGGTCTTCGACGAGTTGATCGCCGACGGGGCGTACCAGTTCGTCTATGTGTTCGCGCCGCTGCCGATCAAGGGCGGCACCGGCTCGATCGGCAACCCGATCGCGATCACCTGATCCGGCGTCTTCCCCGCGGGCGCATCGCCGCCCGCGGGGACTTTCTTTTCCCTCCCGCTCAGATCCCGGCGAAGAAGTCGTTGCCCTTGTCGTCGATGACGATGAAGGCGGGGAAGTCCTCGACCTCGATCCGCCAGATCGCTTCCATGCCCAGCTCGGGATATTCCAGGACCTCGACCCTGCGGATATGGTCCTGTGCAAGCCGCGCCGCCGAGCCGCCGACCGAGCCCAGATAGAAGCCGCCATGCGCCTTGCAGGCCGCCGTCACCTGGGCCGAGCGGTTGCCCTTGGCAAGCATGACATGGCTGCCGCCGGCGGCCTGGAAGGCGTCCACGAAGGCGTCCATGCGCCCGGCCGTGGTGGGGCCGAACGAGCCGGACGCCATGCCCTCCGGCGTCTTGGCGGGACCGGCATAATAGATCGGATGGTCGCGGAAATAGTCCGGCATGACCTCGCCCGCCGCCAGCCTCGCCTCGATCTTCTGATGCGCGAGGTCGCGGGCCACCGTGATCGGGCCGGTCAGCGCAAGCCGGGTGCGGATCGGATGGCGCGAGAGCTCGGCCCGGATCTCGTCCATCGTCCGGTTGAGGTCGAGCGCCACCACCTCGCCGCCGAGCATGTCCGCGTGCGTCTCCGGCAGGAAGCGCGCGGGGTCGCGTTCGAGCGCCTCCAGGAAGACGCCGTCGCGGGTGATCTTCGCCAGCGCCTGGCGGTCGGCCGAGCAGGAGACGCCGATGCCGATCGGCAGCGAGGCGCCGTGGCGCGGCAGCCGCACGACGCGCACGTCGTGGCAGAAATACTTGCCGCCGAACTGCGCCCCGATACCCATGGCGCGCGTCGCCTCCAGGATTTTCTCCTCCGTCTCCCGGTCGCGATAGGCGGACCCATGCGGCCCGCCCTCCGTCGGCAGGCCGTCGAGATAGCCGGTGCTGGCAAGCTTCACGGTCTTCAGGTTGAGCTCCGCCGACGTGCCGCCGACAGTGACCGCGAGGTGGTAGGGCGGGCAGGCGGCGGTGCCGAGCGTGCGGATCTTCTCGTCGATGAAGGCGAGCAGCCGGTCCGGATGCAGGGTCGCCGGCGTCGCCTGGTAGAGGAAGGACTTGTTGGCCGACCCGCCGCCCTTGGCGATGAACAGCAGCTCGTATTCCTCGCCCGGCGCCGCATAGAGGTCGAACTGGGCCGGCAGGTTGGAGCCGGTGTTGCGCTCCTCGAACATGGAGACGGGCGAGAGCTGCGAATAGCGCAGATTGTCCTCCGTGTAGGCGCGGAAGATGCCGCGCGAGAGCGCCTCCTCGTCGCCGCCGCCGGTCAGCATCCGCTCGCCCTTCTTGCCCATGACGATGGCGGTGCCCGTGTCCTGGCACATGGGCAGCACGCCGCCCGCGGCGATATTCGCGTTCTTCAACAGGTCGAGTGCGACGAAGCGGTCGTTGGGCGATGCTTCGGGGTCGTCGAGGATCGAGGCGAGCTGCGCCAGATGCCCCGGACGCAGCAGGTGCGAGATATCGTGGAACGCCTCGCGCGCAAGCAGGGTCAGCGCTTCCGGATCGACGGAGACGAAGTCCCTGCCCCGGAACCGCTCGACGGAGACGAAATCCCCCTCCAGCCGGCGCCACGGGGTGGCGCCCTTGGCGAGCGGGAACATCTCATGGAAGGCGAATTCGGGCATGGCCGCGCCCCTTATTTCTTGCGGAACCGGTCCAGCGACACGACATTGCCGCCGCCGCCTTCATCCCCCTTGCTCCCCTCCGGCTGCCCGGTCCCGTCTTCTCCGGCCTCGTCGGCCGGCAGCAGCGGCTCGACGCCCTGGCGCGAGAAGCGCAGGCCGAAATCGACCGACGGGTCGTGGAACACGGTCACGGCCTCCCAGGGAATGTGAAGGCGCTCCTGCACGCGGTTGAAGGACAGCGTGACCTCGAAATGGGTCGAATGGACCTCCAGCCCGTAATACTGGTGCTGGAGCACGATGGTCATGGTGTCGGGATATTGCGCGGCGAGGCGCGGCGGCACCGCCGCGGCCGGATGGCGGGTGGCGAAGGTGATGTAGAAATGGTGGTTGCCGGGCAGGCCCTTCTCCGCCGCTTCCTCAAGCGCGCGCCGGACGACGCCGCGCATCGCGTCCTCGACCAGCCGGTCATATTCCAGGAAGTCTTCGGCCATCGTTCCCCCGGCGCCCCCAAGCGATGAGGATGGAGGGCTTCTGTTGCCCGGTGCCCTCCAAACCGCGCTTGCCGAATCAGCGATCAGGCAGCGAGTGCGACCTCATTGTCGTTCGCACTTGAGTTGCGGCCCGATAACGGTGGTGCCATGCCGGGCGAAGACCATGCCTTTACCACGCACGTCGATCCTGGTTCGCCCCCGCAGGTGGTGGAGGCGCCGGGTACTGCCCCCGGGTCCGCAACGCTTATTCCGCATAGCGTTTATCGCCATAGCCGGTTGTGTCCGGCTCCTTCAATATAGGGAGGAAGGCGCGGCCGGGCAATCGGGCGCGTCTTCCCTTGCCGCCCGATCCGGTATAGCGGGGGCGGGCGAACGGGGAGGTCGGACATGGGATCGAAAGGCGGCGGAGGGCGTGTTGCCGGCCTCGCATTGCTGCTGGCCGCCGTCGCGGTCGAAGCGGCGGGCGGCGGGATTGCGCCGCACCGGGCGTTCTACGAGGTTGGGCTGGTCCGCGCCGGCGCATCCTCCGGCATCGGCGGGCTGTCGGGAGCGGCGGCCTATGAGTGGACGTCCGACTGCGAACGAACCGTTGTGACCCGCGAGACCCGCCTGCTGATCCGGTCGGACGAGAGCGAACCGGTCGCCGTGAGGGTGGACTTTTCGGCGTGGGAACGACTGGACGGAACGGCCTACGGCTTCTCGGGCAAGACCAGCCGGACCGGCGTTCCGGTCGAGGAGCGGCGCGGCCGGGCGCGCCTCCCGGCGCCCGGCGCAGGCGGCGAGGTCGTCTACAGCCGGCCGGAAGGACACCGCCTCGCGCTCGCCCCCGGCACGCTGTTCCCCGGCGCCTGGGTGGAGCAGGTCATCGACCATGCCAGGACCGGCGACGGCCTGTTCACGCGCACGGTCTTCTTCGGCGAGGACGAGGATGACCTCCTGACCGCAAGCCTCCTGATACTGCCGGGGGGCGCGGCGGGCGCCGCGCCGGAGGCGCCGGAGGGCCTCGACGGCCTTGCGCGCTGGCGGGCGCGGGTCGCCTTTTTCGGCGCGAACGACGACACGACACCCGCTTTCGAATCGACCGAATGGTTCTACGAGAACGGCGTCGGCGGCGACGCCGAGATCGCCTTCCCCGACTTCACCATCCGCTACCGCCTGAAAGAACTCGAACTGCTCGACCCGCCGGCGTGCTGAGAGCCCTCGGACAGTCTGGCGCGAGGTCTCCTCAGCGCCGGCCGAACAGGCGCTCTATGTCTGCGAGCTTGAGTTCGACATAGGTCGGGCGGCCGTGATTGCACTGGCCTGAACGGGGCGTCGCCTCCATTTCGCGCAAGAGCGCATCCATCTCCTGCGCGCCGAGACGGCGGCCCGCACGCACCGAACCGTGGCAGGCCATGGTGGCCGCCACATCCTCCAGCCGTTCCTTCAGCGTCAGTGCCAGGCCGTGCTCGGCCAGGTCGTCGGCGAGGTCACGCACCAGCCCCTTCACGTCGGCCTCGCCCAGCGCCGCCGGCGTCTCGCGCACCAGCACCGCTTCCGTGCCGAAACGCTCCAGCACCAGACCGAGTTCGCCCAGCTCCTCCGCCTTGGCCGCGAGGCGCTCGGCCCCGGCCTCCCCGAGCTCGACCACCTCCGGCAGCAGCAGCGCCTGGCGCGGCGGCGGTCCGTCCGCAAGCGCCCGGCGCATGCGTTCGAGCACCAGCCGCTCATGCGCCGCATGCTGGTCCACCAGCACGACGCCGTCCCCGGTCTGCGCCACGATATAGGTGTCGTGAAGCTGCGCGCGGACAGCGCCCAGCGGCAGGCCGGCAGCGTCCGGCGCCTCCGGGGCGGGCGGTGGCGCGGACGGCGGCAATCCGGGATCGAGCGGCGCCTGCCACTCGCTCGCCCGCTCGGCGAGCTCCAGCGGCGGCGCGCCCGTCCCGCCCGGCCGGAAGCGCCCGACCAGCGGTGCAGCGGCGGCAGGCGCGGCGGCGCGGTGGCCTTCTTCGGCAAGCGCCCGGCGGAGCGCGGAGACGATGAGCGAACGCACCCGGCCCCCGTCGCGGAAGCGGATCTCGGTCTTCGCCGGATGCACGTTCACATCCACCCGGTCGGGCGGCACGTCCAGGAACAGCGCCAGCACCGGGAAGCGCCCGCGCGGCACCAGCTCCTCATAACCCGCACGGACCGCGCCCTGGAGCAGGCGGTCGCGCACCGGGCGGCCGTTGACGAAGAGGTATTGCGCCTGCGCCGTGCCGCGGTGCCAGGTCGGCAGGCCGGCATGGCCGGAGAGGCTGAGCCCATCCGCCTCCAGCGCAACCGGAACCGAGTTCTCCGCGAACTCCGCCCCCAGCACGTCGGCGAGGCGCGCAAGCGGGTCCGAGGCCGCCGGCGAGGCCCAGGCGCGGCGCCCGTCATGCTCCAGCGAGAAGGCGACGGACGGGCGCGCCATGGCGAGCCGCTTCAGCATGTCGGCGGCGGCGAGATATTCCGCGCGCGCGGACTTCAGGAATTTGAGCCGCGCCGGCACCGCGCGGAACAGGCCCGCCGCCTCCACCCGCGTGCCGCGCGCGCGGGCCGCCGGCTCGACGGCGCCGACATCGCCGTTGTCGACCGCGATGCGCCAGGCTTCGGCCGCGCCCTCGGCCCGGCTGGTAATCGTCAGGCGGGAGACGGCGCCGATCGACGGCAGCGCCTCGCCGCGAAAGCCGAGCGTGCGGATATCCACCAGGTCGTCATCGGCGAGCTTCGAGGTGGCGTGGCGCTCCAGCGCCAGAGCGAGATCGTCCCGGGCGATGCCGGCGCCGTCATCGTCCACGGAAATCCAGGCCGCCCCGCCCGCGCGCAGGCCGCAGTCGATGCGCCCGGCACGCGCGTCTATCGCGTTCTCGACCAGTTCCTTGAGCGCGGCGGCCGGGCGCTCGACCACCTCGCCCGCGGCGATGCGGTTGACCACCGCTTCGGGCAGACGGCGCAGCATCACCGCCGGTCCATGGCGCGGAGATAATCCCGCGCCAGCACCTTGCCCTGCTCGACCGCCGGCTGGTCGAAGGGATCGACCGCCAGCAGGTGTGCGGCGAGGATCGTCTCCAGCATGAAATGCATCATCAGCGCGCCGAGCGCCGTCTCGTCGATGCGCTCCAGGAGCAGTTGGCGCACGGGCCGGCCCCTGGCCGCGAGCGTCTCGACGGTGGCGCGCGCCTCGGCGTCGAGCAGGTCGCCCATGCTGCGCCCGGCGAGCCATTCCAGCCGCTCGTCCTCCACCAGCGCCGGCGGCACGATGCGCCCGCGACCGGCGCTTTCGGCCGTCACCACGGTGAAGAGCTTGTCGTCCGGCCCGTCCAGGTAAAGCTGGAGCTGGCTGTGCTGGTCCACCGCGCCGGTGGCCGGAACCGGCAGCGTGCCCTTGCCGTCCTTGCCGAGGCTCTCGGCCCAGAGCTGGCGGAACCACAGGGTAAAGGGAAGCAGCCTGTCGGCGTAAGCCATCAGCACCGCGCTCCGGCCGGTGGCGACATTCAGCGCCGCGCCGAGCGCCGGGTCGCTCGCGCCGGGCGTGCGGGCGTTGAGGGTCCGGTGCAGCACCTGGTGCGCGCCCTCGCGCAGCGCCGCCGGATCGAGCCCGGCGATCACCGCCGGCAGCAGCCCGACCGGCGTCAGCGCCGCATAGCGCCCGCCGATCCCGGGGTCGTGGTCGATCACGGTGAAGCCCCAGGACCCGGCGAGGGCTCTCAGCGGGTTCGCGCCCGGTTCGGCAATTACGGTCACATGCGGTCCGGCATTCTCCCGGCCCACACGATCCGCCAGCGCCTCCAGGCAAACGAGGAATTGCAGCAGCGTCTCGGCAGTGCCGCCCGATTTCGAGATGGCGAGGAAGTCCGTGCGTGCAAGGTCGAGCGAGCGGAACAGATGGTCGAAGGTATGGGGGTCGATATTGTCGAGGAAGTGCAGGCGGGGGGAATCGCCGCTCGGCCCGAAGCCGGAATCGGCGAGCGCGTAGAGCGCCTGCCCGCCGAGGCTGGACCCGCCCGTGCCGAGCACCACGACATCGTCGGCATGTTCGCGGTGGTGCTCGGCCCGCGCCTCGATCATGGCGAGGTCGCCCTGCGACTCGGGAAGGCGCAGCAGCGGCAGGCTGCCGTCGTCATGGGCGCGGCGGAGCGCCGCCAGCCCCTCGCCCGCGGCCGCCAGCGCCTGCTCGAAGGCGGCGCCGCCGGCGACGCCCGAACAGCGCGACAGGTCCTGCCGGTAGGGAAGGTCGCCCAGCACCGTCCGCGCCCCCTCCGGACTACCGGCGCTGGATGGTCGGAGTCTCGCCCTCGGTCGGCGGTTTGCCGAGCGCCTCGTTCTCGCGCAGGCGCTTGCTCTCCGCACGGGCATCGACGACGCTCGCATGCGTCTTGCGGTCTTCCCAGAAGATCAGGTCGTCGAGCAGCCGCCGGTTCTTTCTGGCGATCTCGGCGGTCTCCTTGTCGATGCGCCGGCGGAAGCTGCTGTCCACCTTCACCCCGCCCATCTTGGACAGAAGCGCCGACTCGCCTTCGGACCGCGCCGCCGCCTCGCCTGCGCCCGCGCCCGTCAGCGCCTGGCGCGCGCCCTCGCGCGGCGGCAGTTCCTGCGGGCGCACCGTGCCGGGTTCCGGCGGGCGGAGGCGGAAATCGGGGGGCACGGTCAGCGGCGCGTGGCGGAGCACGGCGAATTCGTCCGGCCCCTCGCGGTCGATACCGAGGGTCCGGGCCACATCGCATGCGCCGAGCGCGACCGCCGCGCCCGCAACCAGTGCCAACGACCGGATCCTCATGCGCTTCGTTCCTTCCCGCCGCCGGTTCCCCCGGTCCGCCCGCCGCGCAGGAACACGGCGTCGAACAACAGCAGGGCGATACCGACGGTAATGGCGGAATCGGCCAGATTGAAGGCATACCAGTGCCAGCCGGCGATATGGAAGTCAAGAAAGTCCACCACCGCGCCGCGCGTCAGCCGGTCGAGGATATTGCCGGCCGCGCCGCCGGCGACGGCGCCGAGCGCCAGCGCCTCGAACCGCCTGGGGGAGCGCAGCATCCACACCACCAGCACCAGCGCCACCGCACCCGCAAGCGCCGCCAGCACCAGCGGCCCGGCCGCGCCGAACATGCCGAAGCTCACCCCCCGGTTCCAGACCAGCACGATGTTGAAGAAGGGCGCGATTTCGACCGGCAGGCCCGCCTGCGCCGCCAGCACCCACAGCTTGGTCGCCTGGTCCGCGGCGAAGACGGCGACGGCCGCTGCCAGCCCGTATAGCCGGGGCGCGCGCAGGGCGTCAGGCGGCCGCTTCCGGCGGCAGCGCCCGGACGGCATCGGCGCAGCGCCCGCAGATATCCGCGCCCGCCTTGCCCACATCCGGCAGCCGGCGCCAGCAGCGGGCGCAGCGCTCGTGCTTCGAGGCTGTCGGGACCACCGCCACGCCCTCCACATCCTCCAGCCGGAAGGCGTCGGCCGGCGGCTCGCCCTCGCCGAAGGCGAGCGTCGAGACGATGGCGATCTCGGCGAGGTCCAGCCCGTCGAGCGCCGCGCGGCGCTCCGGCGCGAGCCAGACGACGGGCGCCGCGTCCAGGCCGGAGCGCATCCGCTTCGCGGCGCGCTCGCGCTCGATGGCGCCGGTCACGACCCGGCGCACGGCGCGCACCTCCGCCCAGCGCGCCGCCAGCGCCTCGTCCCGCCAGCCTTCCGGCACTTCGGGGAACTGGCGCAGATGCACCGATTCGACGCCGGCGTCGCCGTGGCGCTCGAGCCAGGCTTCCTCGGCGGTGAAGCAGAGGATGGGCGCGGTCCAGGCGGTCAGGCAGTCGAACAGCAGGTCGAGCACGGTCCGGGCGGACCGGCGGGCGAGGCTCGACGCCGGGTCGCAATAGAGGACGTCCTTGCGGATATCGAGATAGAAGGCGGAGAGGTCCACGGCGCAGAAATTGTGGAGCGCCGTCCACATGGCGTGGAAGTCGTAGTCCTCGATGGCGCGGCGCACCAGCCGGTCGAGCTCCCACAGCCGGTGCAGCACCCAGCGCTCCAGCTCCGGCATGTCGGCCGGCGCCACGCGCTCGCCCGCATCGAAGCCCGAGAGGTTGCCGAGCAGGTAGCGCAGCGTGTTGCGGATGCGCCGGTAGAGCTCCGCCTGGTGCTTCAGGATGTTCTCGCCGATGCGCAGATCGTCGGAATAGTCGGCCGAGACCGTCCAGATGCGCAGTATGTCGGCGCCGTAGCGGTCGATGACCTCCTGCGGGGCGGTCACGTTGCCGAGCGATTTCGACATTTTGCGTCCGTCCTCGTCGAGCACGAAGCCGTGCGTCAGCACCGCGTCGAAGGGCGCGCGGCCGCGCGTGCCGGCCGCTTCCAGCAGCGAGGAGTGGAACCAGCCCCGGTGCTGGTCGGAGCCTTCCAGATAGAGCGAGGCCGGCCAGCGCTGGGTCTCGTTGCCCTCCAGCACGAAGGCGTGGGTCGAGCCCGAGTCGAACCACACCTCGACGATGTCCTGCACCTGGTCCCAGTCGTCCGGGTCGCGGTCGGGGCCGAGGAAGTGCGAGGCCGGCAGCTCGAACCAGGCGTCCCCGCCGCCTTCGCGGAAGGCCGCCAGCACGCGCTCGTTGACGGCCTCGTCGCGCAACAGCTCCCCGGTCTCGCGGTGGGTGAACACCGGGATCGGAACCCCCCAGGCGCGCTGGCGCGAGACACACCAGTCGGGGCGACCCTCGATCATGGAGCCGAGCCGGCGGCGGCCGCTCTCCGGCACGAAGCGCGTCGCGGCGACCGCCTCCAGCGCCTTCTCCCGGAGATCGTTGGTCTCCATGGAGATGAACCACTGGGTCGTGGCGCGGAAGATGAGCGGCGCATGCGAGCGCCAGGAATGCGGGTAGCTGTGCTGCAGCTTGCCCTTCCCGAGCAGCGCGCCCGCCTCTTCCAGCGCGGCGATGACGGCGCTGTCGGCCCCGCCCGGCCTGCCGTCCGCCGTCAGCACCCGCTCGCCCGCGAAGTGCGGCACATGGGCCCGGTACATGCTGTCGCCGTCCAGATAGTCGGTGACCTCGAGCCCGTTGGCCACGCCCAGGTTGAAGTCGTCGGCGCCGTGGCCGGGCGCGATATGCACCACGCCCGTGCCCTGGTCCATGGTGACGAAATCGGCGGCCATCACCGGCGATTCCGTGCCGTAGCCGAAGGCGGCGAGCGGATGCGCGGCGACCGCGCCCACGAGCACCGCCCCCTTGAAGCGCGCCAGCACCTCGTGGCTCTCGAACCCGCATTCGTCCAGGAAGGGCTGGAGCCTCGCCTCGGCGACGATCAGCGCCTCGCTGCGGCCCGGCACGGCCACGCGCACATAGTCGGCCCCGGCGGCGACCGCGAGGCCGCGATTGCCGGGGATGGTCCAGGGCGTCGTCGTCCAGATGACCAGCGCCGCCGGCCCGTCCAGCCCGCGCAGCACCGGCATGGCGACATGGATCCAGGGCGAGACATGGTCGTCATACTCGACCTCGGCGTCGGCGAGCGCGGTCTTCTCCGCGACCGACCAGAGCACCGGCTTCATGCCCCGGTAGAGGCCGCCGTTCATCACGTAGCGGCAGATTTCGCCGGCGATCGCCGCCTCGGCCCCGTTCGACATGGTGGTGTAGTAATTGTCCCAGTCGCCGAGCACGCCGAGGCGCTTGAACTCCTCGCGCTGGGTGTCGATCCAGAGCGCGGCGAACTCCCGGCATTCGCGGCGGAACTCCAGGATCGGCACCGCGTCCTTGTCCCGGCCGCCGGCGCGGTAGTCCTCCTCGACCTTCCATTCGATCGGCAGGCCGTGGCAGTCCCAGCCGGGGATGTAGTGGGCGTCCATGCCGGTCATCTGCCGGCTGCGGTTGATGACGTCCTTCAGGATCTTGTTGAGCGCATGGCCGATATGCAGGTGGCCGTTCGCATAGGGCGGGCCGTCATGCAGGATGAACTTCTCCCGCCCGCGCGCCGCCTCGCGCTGGCGGCCGAACAGGTCCTCGTCCTCCCATCGGGCCAGGATCTGCGGCTCGCGCTTCGCGAGTCCGGCGCGCATCGGGAAGTCCGTCTTCGGCAGGAAGACGGTGTCGCGGTAGTCCTGGGTCATGGGGGTTCGCCGTTCGCCGGGTCGCTGGAATACGGGCGCCGCCGGATTGCAGGCGCCCCGGAAGCCTCAGTCCGAGCGGTGCATGCGCTCGCTCCGCTCATGGCGCTCCTGCGCCTGGATGGAGAGCGTCGCGATCGGCCGGGCTTCCAGCCGCCCGAGGTCTATAGGTTCGTCGGTCTGTTCGCAATAGCCGTAGGTTCCCTCGTCGATCCGCTTGAGCGCCTGGTCGATCTTGGCGATCAGCTTGCGCGCCCGGTCGCGGGTGCGGAGCGCGAGGCGCTTGTCCGTCTCCATCGAGGCGCGCTCGCCGTCGTCGGCGACCCGGAGGCTGTCGCTCTGCAGCTGGACGACGGCCTCGGATGAGTCGCGGATCAGGCGTTCCTTCCAGTCCAGCAGCTTCAGCCGGAAATATTCCTGCTGCATCGGGTTCAT
>JAJECZ010000502.1 GCA_022821735.1 Alphaproteobacteria bacterium
GGGACGTGCAGGTCTGCGGCTGCAGAACGCGCTCCCCGACGCCCGCATCCTCTACGTCTCCGCCACCGGGGCCACCACCGTCCCCGGTCTCGCCTACGCCCGGCGCCTCGGTCTCTGGGCCTCGGGCGAGACCCCCTTCGAGACCCGCACCGCCTTTATCGCGGCCATGGAGGCGGGCGGCGTGGCCGCGATGGAGGTGGTGGCGCGCGACCTCAAGGCCCTCGGCCTCTACCAAGCCCGGGCGCTCTCCTACGACGGAGTGGAAGTGGACATCCTGGAGCACCCGCTCACGCCGGAGCAGCGGCGCATCTACGACTCCTACGCGGGCGCCTTCAAGATCATCCACCAGAACATCCAGGAGGCGCTGAAGGCGACCGGCATCGAGGACGGGGAGTCCACCCTCAACAAGAACGCCAAGTCCGCCGCGCTCTCCGCCTTCGAGGGCGCCAAGCAGCGCTTCTTCGGCCACCTGCTGACCTCGATGAAGTGCCCCTCGCTGATCCGCGCCATCGAGGCGGACCTGGAAGCGGGGCGGTCGGCGGTGGTGCAGCTGGTCTCCACCGGGGAGGCGCTGATGGAGCGCCGCATCGCCGAGATCCCGGCGTCCGAATGGGACGACCTCTCCATCGACCTGACGCCCCGCGAGTACGTGCTCGACTTCCTGGAGCACGCCTTCCCGGTGCAGCTGCAGGAGCCCTTCGAGGACGACGACGGCAACCTCATGTCGCGCCCCGTCTTCGATGCCGACAACAACCCGGTTCTCTGCCAGGAGGCCATCGCGAAGCGCGACGCGCTGATCCAGAAGCTCGGCGCGCTGCCGCCGGTGCAATCGGCGCTGGATCAGATCCTTCACCGTTTCGGGCACGACGCCGTGGCCGAGATCACCGGCCGCTCCCGCCGCGTGCTCAGGATCGAGGACGCGAAGGGCGAGCGCCTCGCGCTCCGCTCGCGGCCGGCGTCCGCCAATCTCGCCGAGACCGCCGCCTTCATGGACGGGAGCAAGCGCATTCTGGTGTTCTCCATGGCCGGTGGCATCGGGCGCAGCTACCACGCCGATCTCGGCTGCCCCAACACCGAGCGCCGCATCCATTACCTGCTGGAGCCCGGCTGGCGGGCCGACCAGGCGATCCAGGGGCTGGGCCGGACCCACCGCACGCACCAGGCGTCGGCACCGCTGTTCCGACCCGTCGCCACCGACGTGAAGGGCGAGCGCAGGTTCATCGCCACCATCGCGCGCAGGTTGGACAGCTTGGGCGCCATCACGCGGGGACAACGGGATTCCCAGACCGCCATGGGCGGCGACAACACCGCTCTGTTCAGGGCCAGCGACAACCTCGAAAGCCTCTACGCCAAATCGGCACTGCGGCAGTTCTACATCGCACTCTGGCGCGGCCACATCGCGGGCTGGTCACTCAAGGACTTCGAGGAGGCCACCGGCCTCAAGCTCACTTACGAGGGCGGCCTCAAGGAGGACCTGCCGCCCATGCCGCAGTTCCTCAACCGGCTGCTGGCGCTCCCCATCGACGAGCAGAACCAGCTTTTTGGGGCGCTGGAGACGCGCATCGAGGCCAACATCGAGATCGCCATCGAGGCCGGGACCTTCGAGCGCGGCGTCGAGACCATCGCTGCCGACTCGCTCTCGGTCGCCTCCCGCGAGTCCGTGTTCACCCACGAGGGCTCCGGCGCCGAGACCGAGATCGTCGAGATCGCCCGCAAGGACCGGCTGGAGCCGCTGAGCGCCGATGCCGCCATCGAGCTCCACGCCGCCACGTCCAGCAACCCGCCGCTGCTGATCGTCAACGGCCAGTCGAAGCGCGCGGCGCTGGTCATGGACGCGCCCTCGCGCACCCTCGACGACGGCGACGTGCAGGAGCGCGCGCGCCTGGTCCGTCCCGCTTCGCGCGAGACTGTCGCGCAGGCTGCCCTCGATGCCTCCAACTGGCGGAGGGCGCACGGCAACGAATGGCGCGCCCTATGGGACGCCGAGATCGCGAACTTGCCGTCCCACCGCGAATCCCGCTTCTGGCTGGTCGCCGGCCTGCTGCTGCCGATCTGGGACCAGCTGCCTGACGAGAGCATGCGGGTTCGCCGCCTCGTCTGCGACGACGGCGAGCACCTGATCGGCCGCGTGCTCGGCCCCGCCGAGGTCACCCAGTTCCGTGCCGCGTTCGGTCTCGACGGCGGCCCCGGCCTCACCGCCGCCGAGTTGCACGACGAGATCATGGTGCGGGGCGCGTCGTTTGCGCTCTCGAACGGCTGGAAGCTCGCGCGCCGCCGCCTCATGGGAGCCTTCCGCATCGAGATCGCGGGACCCACGGATGCCGACACCGACGCGCTCAAGCGCATGGGCTGCATCGCCGAGATCGTCTCGTGGCGCACCCGGCTGTTCGCGCCCGACCGCGCCACCCTGGAGCGCATCACGGACCGCTGGCCCATCGCTTCGACCGCGAGCGCCTGACACCTCCAACCCCGCGCCGCCCGGCTCTACACTCACCCCTGCCGGGCGGCCCTTCCCGCCGCCTTTACGGCCACACCCCGTCCCGGCAACGGTGCACGGACCCGCCGCAAGGATACCGCCCCCATGCACGACACCCACACGCTGCCCGACAACCCCGTCTACGCCTTCGTTCCCTCCTACGATCTGCCCGGCAGCCACCAGCAGATCCGCATCGTCTTCGAGGACATGGACGGATACGTCCCCACCGCACTCGTCGCACTCAACCTCGACGACGCCGAGCAGCTCTGCGATCGCCTCAACCGCCGCCTCGGCCTCGACCGCGAGGCCTGGCTCCTTCTGGTCGGCCGCTCCATGCACCCGCCGGGCGGCCCCGACGCCCGCCACTGACCCCGGCGGACCGCTCGCCGATCGCATACACTGCCGGACGGGAACGGACCATGCGCGACTCTCTATGGAAGGACACCCAATTCGATTACGTCATCGGCCCCGCGCGGAGGCGCGGCCAGGACTGGCAGCTGATCGACCCGATCCGCGTCACCAAGCTGGCCGCTGCCTGCAGGATCATGGAGGAGATCCGCCCGCCGAACGGCCGCGCCGAGTTGTGGCGAGGCGGGCAGATCGTCGCCTGGATCGACGAGCACGGCATCTGGCGCCACGCCGATACCGCCGGCCCTCCTGCGCAGTCCCCCGTCGCCTCAACCGCCGGGAGCACCCCACCATGACCGCCTCAGCCCTCCGCCTCCTTCCCGCGCTCTCCGTTGTGATCGCCCTCGCCGCGGTCTTTGCCGTCGTCTTCACCGGCCCCCGCGCCGCCGCCGCCGCAGGCACCTGGAACGACCTCGCGGTCGCTCCCGAGAACCGCTGCGCGCCCTACGACCGCAAGGACTATCCCTACCCGCAGTCCGTCGAGCTCGACCTCATCGCTGCCATGGGGGGCAGGATCTACGGCCCCTACACCGGGCGCTACTTCTCAAGCCGGCGCGATACCGACATCGAGCACATCGTCGCCGTCTCCGAAGCCCACGACAGCGGACTCTGCGCAGAGGACTCCAGGACCCGCCGCACCTTCGCCGCCGATCCCCTCAACCTCACCCTGGCCGCGCCCGAGGTGAACCGCTGCAACGCCGGCGGCAAGTGCGGCTACGACGCCGCCGAATGGCAGCCCCCCATGAACCGCTGCTGGTTCGCCGCGCGCATCGTCGCCGTCAAGCGCAAGTACGCGCTCACCGTCGATCGCGCCGAAGCCCAGGCGCTTCACGCCATCCTGGCACGATGCACCTCGACCGAGATGCAATTCGCCGGGCCCTGACTGCCGGCGCCCCGAGGAGCCGAGGGCGGCGCCCGGCCCGCAGGCGGCGGGGCGCGACGAGCCTCACTTGCCGCACCCCCACGGCGTTCCTCGTGCTACACTCTTACCTTTCGGCCCACGATCACGGAAAGGTACGACCATGCCCGACATAGCCACCCTCTCCACCAAGTACCAGATCTCCATTCCCAAGGAGGTCCGCGAAGCGCGCAACTGGAAGCCCGGCCAGAAATTCGCATTTCTGCACAAGGAGTCAGGCGTCCTTCTGGTGCCCGTTCCCACAGACGAAGAACTGTTCGGAATCGCCAAGGGCGCCTCGAGCGACAACTACCGCGATCGCAAGGACCGCTACTGATGCTCGTCGTCGACACCTCCGCGTGGATCGAATTCCTCATCGGCACCACCGCCGGGCGCACCGTCGCTCAACACCTTCCCGACCTCCCTCGTCGACTCGTTCCCACAATCGTGCAGCTCGAGCTGGCCAAATGGTTCACCCGCGAAAACGGTCACGACGCCGCCGACCAGGTCATAGCCCTTACAAAAGTTTGCACCATCATTCCTCTCGACGCCGAGCTTGCACTTGCCGCCGCCGAGGCCTGCCACTCCCATCGCCTCGCAACCGCCGACGCCATCATCTTCGCCGCCGCGCAGGCACACGATGCCGAACTGCTCACCTGCGACAGCGACTTCAGGGAGCTGCCCGGCGTCGTCTACGTGCCCAAGAGCTGAAGGAGCAATCCCATGGGAGCCACCCACGTCACGGTCACCATTCGCAATCCGGCCGAGCCCGAGAGATTCTGGCAAGGACTCTTCCTCGTTGACACCGGCGCCACCGACTCCCTCGTGCCGAAGCCACATCTCGATGCAATAGGCCTCAAGCCGAAGGGAAAGCGAGTCTACCAACTCGCAGATGGTAGCGACATCACCATGGACATCACCGGCGCCGACATCGAATTCATGGGCGATTACGTCAGCGGGACCGTGCTTTACGGAGCACCCGACGCCGAGCCCCTGCTCGGCGTCACCGCCCTCGAGTCTGTCGGCATCGAAATCGATCCCCGCAACCAGCAACTAAAGCGCCTGCCTGCAGTCCGACTCAAGAGCCTCCACACACCGAACCTTCCCTGACCGCCCTTTCTTCACCGCCTCCCCCACAACACACAGGCACATAACCAACACTCACATCCAACCACGCGAGCCTGCTCCATGAACGCATCAGCCATCGCAGCCGCCCTCGCGGCGCGCGCCGAAGACGTCTGCCGCCACTACCTGCCCGGCGGCCGCAAGCAGGGACGCTTCTGGACCGCCGGCGACATCGACGGAACCCCCGGCCGCTCGCTCTACGTGCGCCTGGCGCCCCCCGGAACGCCCGGAAAGTGGACGGATGCAGCCACGTCCGAGCACGGCGACCTGCTCGATATCGTCCGCCGCCGCTCCGGCGCAACCACCCTCGCCGACGCCCTCGCGGAAGCCCGCCGGTTCCTCAGCCTGCCGGCGTCCACGCCCCAAAGCGCCGCTCCCGAGAGCTACGACTCCGCCGCCTCCGCGCGGCGCATCTGGCAGCGCTGCAAGCCGATCGCCGGCACCCATGCCGAAACCTATCTCCAGGCCCGCGGCATCGATCCCGGGCCGCTGCCGGCGCTGCGCTTCCACCCCTCGCTGCGCTACCGCGAGCAATCCGTCACGCAGGAACTGCCCGCCATGGTCGCCGCCGTGACCGACGACAATGGCACCGTGCGCGGCATACACCGCACCTGGCTCGACCCCAGGACCCCGGCCAAGGCCCCGGTCCGCTCGCCCCGGAAGACCCTCGGCGCCATCCGCGGCCTCGCCGTCCGCCTCGCACCCCACGCCCCCGGCGCCCCCCTCGTCGCCGGCGAAGGCATCGAGACCGTCCTCTCCGTCGCCGCCGCCCTGCCGGGCATCCCGGCCGCCGCCGCGCTCGCCGCCGGCCACCTCGCCGCCTTCACCCCCCCTGCCGGAACCTCCCGCCTCGTCATCGCGGCCGACAGGGATCCCGAGGGCGAAGACGCGGCCGGGCGCCTGTCGCGTCGCTGCCGCGAGCTCGACATCCCCGCCATCGTCATCCTTCCCGACCGCGGCGACTTCAACGACGATCTGCGGGAACTCGGATTGAACGTCCTCGCCTCCCGGCTCCGCCCACTCCTTCCCGCCGCCTAACAAGCCGGACCGCACATTCCATGACAGACCCGCAACACGTCCCTCAGCGCCGGCCCAACAGTGTGCTCCAGCCGCTCATGGCTCTTGCTGGTCCCGGCACGATAACCATGGTGGTCTGCATATAGGACACGTTAATCCAGTTCAAGCACGGAAGCTAAATGTCTACTCCTCAAGATCTCGTTCTCTTCCTCACCAATCCTGCCGTTCGCTATTCCTAGTGTACGGTGCTCCCACTTGCGATTCGCGCACTAAGCTCGCTCGTTCCCGGCTTGCTGGTGCGCATTCTCCTGCGGTTTTCAGCCGGATCGAGGTGATATGCGTCCGTGCGATACTGAAAGCTCTTGTTGGTCTCGAAGACTTTCCTCAAAGCAGAACTTCCGAACAGAACCTGTCTCACTCGCGTCGCGTCACTCAGACTGCGAATAGAATCGCCTGCCTTCATCCAGTGCTTTTCACCAGTTCTGCCTGCTTGCGCCATCGCATCGGCATTGCGGATGAACAGCAGCTTGGGCTGGGGCCAAGATTCCCTCTTGTGCAGCGTGTAAAGTGTGCCCAACGCCGGTCTTTGCTCGATTGAACACGCATCCATGATCCGGCGCGCGTGCGCCGGTCCAAAGTCGTAACGTCTTCGTCCAACTGGATTCTCGCAGCGCATCACGGACAACTCATTGACGTTGCGCCCTTGGCTTGCGTACGCCTTGCTTATTCTATCAACGAGAAAATTGCAGGCATCCTCCGCATCTTCCTTCGTGTGCCCTTCGACCAATACTATCCGACGCTGATATCCATCGTGCCAACGGTCATTGTCATCGTTCTGAGCGAGGATTCTGTTCAGTATCTGCTGGAGGACCGCCTCACGCGTTTCCGGGTGTGTCTCAATTGTCATCGATTGCCTCTCATTTCACCTTTCCCCTCAATTAATCCGCGCCCCTCTATCGGCGAGCACTGCCTCCCCACCCTTCATCGCCGTTCGTCATAGATCCTGTCATGCTCGACTGACGTACGCGCCGGGATACCATCCCACAAAGCCACCGGACCGCCCGCCGGTGGCTGGAGCCACATGCGTCGCAACGCCTCCCTTATCAGCTTGGCCACGCTCCGCGCGGAGCGCTTACTCGAGCTCATGACCTGCGACCGCAAGGGGATGACTCGCCAACCGTCTGTCCACCGTGAGCAGCCGCAGACCTTCTTCCTGAGCCTGAACCAGCAGCAGCTCGTCGAACGGGTCCCTGTGCACCAGCGGCACGTCAAGCTCGCTGGCAGCATGGCCCACCGTCATGGGTAGTAACGTCACGTCCTGATCTTCAAGCGCATTCAGCACATCGCCCGGAGAGAAGCGACTCTTGCGTTCGCCCGACGCGTGCCGGGCGTTGTGCTTCAGCCGCATTTCCCAGATCGACACTGCGCTCACGTATAACTCCGTGTCGCGCGCCGACAATAACCGTCGTTCCGAATCCACCAACCTCCCCGGCATGTCCATGAAGTCAAACAGGTAGGAAGTATCGAGAAGAATGCGCACGGATCGCTCCACTACTCGTCATCCAGGCCGAGCACTCGGCGGCTGAAAGCCGGATCATCGAACTCCTCCGGCCAGCCTTCGCCCTCGCCCTCGATTCCAAGACGTCTGCGCGCCACCTCCAGCTTGTCAAAATCAATTCCGCCGCGCCGGTCGCAGCGCACGAGCTCAACGACAGGTTGGCCGTGCCTGGTAATGATCACGCGCTCGCCGTTGCGGGCCGCGACAACCAATTCGGAGAGGCGCGCCTTCGCCTCGCGGATGGCAAGCTCCATCTCGGATTATCCTCAGCTCACATTGGGTTTGAGCCAGCATGCCTCCACGTATCCAGCATTTCAACACCAATACGTGACTACATTGGGTGTTCCCACCCAAAATGCCTCACACGCTGTCCCCGCCCACCGCATAGAACATAATGTCCTTTATGTTCTGCCTTCCCCCTGCCACCACCGCGCCACACCCCTTTCCCCTCCACCGGCACGCATCCGCCGCCATCCCCCGCCTTTCACCGCCGAGAGGCAAGTCCAGCCCGTTCCTGCCGGACCCGGAGCTTTCGAGTTCCTCCTTCCCCGCCCTACGCGCAGGAACTAGACTATGGCCATGCCGCAGACCACCATCGTCTTCGATACCCACGAAGCCGTCCACCAGCTCACCGCCGCCGGCGTGCCGGAGCGCCAGGCCGAGGCCCACGTCCGCCTTCAGGCCCAGCTGATCGAGCAGAATTTCGCCACCAAACCGGACATCGAGGCTCTCCGCCGCGACACCGGCGATCTCCGGCGCGAGCTGAAGACCGACATCGAGACTCTCCGCCGCGACACGGAAGCCGGCTTCGAGGCCATGGACCTCAGCAACAAAGCCCTCGAAGCCGAACTCCGCACCGACATGGGCAAGCTCGACACCCAAATGGCCAAGATCGAGACCCAAATGGCCAAAGTCGACGCCACCGTCGCCAACAGGCTCACCGACCACTTCAAATGGCTGGTCGGCACTCAGATCGCCCTGGCCGCCATAATCCTCGCGGCGCTCAAGCTCTTCTGACCGCTGCCTCAGCCACCGCCTCCTCCATCTCCTCCACCGTGACGGCAGCCCCTTCGCGCTCGAGCGCACCTAACAGGCGATCGATCGGCCACATCGCCACGATGCGCACCCCACCGTCCAGGATGACGTAGCGGACGCGATCGCCGCCGCGCACTCCCAGCGTCACCCGGACCGGCTTCGGAAGCGTCGTCCGTCCCTTCTTCGTCACCACGGATTCGAGCATGCCAGCATCTCCGTTGCGCTGCCCGCACTCTAACCCATTGCACCGCCCGGTGCGCACGCGTCTTTTCTGACTGCCCTTCACACTGTCCCTTGCATCAAGAGACCGTCCCAGGTACAGCCCCACCGAACCTTGAGGGACGAGTCGCCCCATGACCAAGCTCACCGTGATCGAGGCCGCGCGGGCAGGCTACGCAGGACGTTCCACGATCTATCGCAAACTCGAGGCCCGAGAACTGAATTCAGAGACTGACGAGAACGGCACGGTCGTCATCGATCCTGCCGAGCTCGCCCGCGTCTTCGGCGAGCCGGCCGCCCGCATCGGGACATCCCGCGAGACATCCCGGAACAGGTCCGAGACCGAGCGGTTGCGAGCCGAAAACGCCCTGCTTCGTGCCGAGAACGAGGACCTTCGCCTGCACCGCGACCGCCTCATGACACTGCTCGAACAGGCTGCTCTCCCCGCACCGGCGCCCAGCGCAGGCCGCGCCTTGCGCGGCCTGCTGGGCCGCCGCTCAGGCACACGGGATCTGCGATGACCGACGACGCACCCGCCCCGCTTCCGGACTCCAGCGAGACCGATCCTGCGGCGATCGCCGGCGCAGCCGACGCAATCACGGCCAGGCCGCTTCCGGCTGTCTCGCTGCGCACATCCCAACGCGCCCTCGTACCCGCGCTCATCCACGAGGACGGGCCGCAGGCCTCCAGGCGCTACCTCGAGTTCTTCGCGGCCCAGATCCGCAACCCCAACACCCGCACCGCCTACGCCCGTGCCGCCACCCGTTTCTTCGACTGGTGCCAGGAAACCGCCGGCGTCGGCGAGCTCGCCCAGATCGAGCCCATCCACGTCGCCGCCTGGATCGAGCGGCGCGGGACTCGCGTCTCCGCGCCCACGGTCAAGCAGGAGCTCGCTGCGCTGCGAAAGCTGTTCGACTGGCTCGTTCTCGGCCAGGTCCTCCCCTCGAGCCCGGCCGCGTTTGTTCGCGGACCCTCGCACAGCGTCAGGATCGGCAGCACGCCGGTGCTGACCGTCGACCAGGCCCGCGTCCTTCTCTCCAGCATTCCCGAGAACACTGTCTCGGGCCAGCGCGACCGCGCCCTGATCTCGCTGATGATCTACTCCTTCGCGCGGATCGGCGCCGCACTGGCGCTCGATGTCGGCGACCTCTTCCGCGAACAGCACCGCCTCAATGTCAGGCTGGCCGAGAAGGGCGGAAAGCGCCATCTCATGCCCTGCCATCACACCCTGGACGCGCACCTCGTCTCCTACACCGCCATGGCCGGCCTCGGCCACGACCCCGGCGCTCCCCTCTTCCAGACCATCACGCGCGATCGCCGCGCTCTCAGCGGCCGGCGCCTCAACCGGACCGAGGCCTGGTACATGGTCCGCCGCCGGGCACGCGCTGCCGGCATCGACACGGCCGTCTGCAACCACACGTTTCGCGGCACCGGCATCACCGCCTACCTCGAGCACCCCGACGCCAAGCTGGAAGAGGCGCAGAAGATGGCCGCCCACAGCGATCCCAAGACGACCCGGCTCTACGACCGCCGGTCGCAGGCGGTTACAATTGATGACGTGGAGCGGATTAGAATTTAGAGGGCCCTTATATCCAATAGTTGACAGATGAGCGCTGAGATCGAGCATCGCCAGATCGTCTACCGCCTGCATCCGGGCAGCCGAGCGCGGGCACGGGAGCTCGCCGCCGAGGAAGGCGTCAACCTCAATCGGCTGGTCAGCGCGCGCCTCGCCTCATGACCGCCGTCCGCCACGCCATCGTCGACGACCTCTGCCAACACCTGCCGGCTTCCACCGCGTGGTTCTGCGAAAACCTCGCTGCGCTCCGCATTCCCTCCCCGCCAACCGCCGCCAGGCTGAGCCCGGCCGACATCCAACACATCATCGAGCGCGAAGAGGCCACGATCGCGCCCGCCCTCGCGACCCTGGCCCGCGCCGGCCGGCACCCCGACTACAAGGCCAGCGACTACGGCGAACCCTCCGCCCCTTCCAACCCCCGCGCGCCCCTGCCGCCGCCAAGCCTTGTCGAGGAGCTCTGCGACCTGCTCGAGGACAATCTGTCCTGGCCCATTCTCGACGCCTACTACCTGCACGAGTGGGCCAATCCTCGCGACAATTGGGATCTCGCCGACGCCGAAAAACAAAAGTTGGCAGCTCTCTTCCGCCAGCGCCTCGCGCTCAGCCGGCGCCTCCTCCGCCGTTGCGGCTGGACCGACCACACCGACCTCGCCACCGCCCACATCCTCCAAGCGGCCGATGCCGAAAATTGCGAACGCTGACCTCGAAATTGCGCCTACCATGGGTTTCCCGCTCTCACTGAACAGCGAGACACCATCACCATGACCACACCGACTCAGCCGCTCGTCGACGAACTCTGCAAACACCTGCACACCTCCGCCCAACGGCTGTCCCTCAACCTGCAAGCCGTCGCCGACACTTCGCCGCCTTCCCTCGCAAGCCCCACCCCCGAGCAATTGCAGCGCGCCCTCGTGCAGGAAATGTCCGCGATCGCCCCTGCCCTGATCGCCATTACCCGCGCGCGGCGGCAACTCGACGAAGCCGCCGATCCCGCCGATCCACCGCCTCCCGCAAACCCATCTCCATCCAACAGCCTCGTCGAGGAACTCTGCGACCAGCTGGAAGACAACCTGTCCTGGCCCATCCTGGACGTCCTCGCCCGCACCCAAGAGAACGACCTGCCCGAGCTCCTCCGCGAACGCCTGGATCGCACCCAGAGCCTTCTCCGCCGTTGCGGTTGGACCGACGAGACCCCCCCCGCCGTTCACTGAACAGACCCCGCCACGGCCTCTCCACAACACACACCATCCCCCAACCCTCCCAGCGCCATCTCCCCCAGGGCTCACCACGCACCCCGACCGCGCTGCACACCGAAAACCAACACGGCCCCGCGCGCACCATGCACCGCAACCGCGCTGCACGACGCCGCACTGCTGCCACCCGGCCCGAAGCCCACAGCCGTTCCCGTCCACAACCCCGCCTTCATCCCCTCCCGACAAGACAACCCGAAGCACCGCGCCTGCCGCACCGAGGCGCATCCGCCGGCAGCGGCCATCCCCTTTTAGAGTCAGGGCAGCTTTCGGGGAGTGAACACTAGGAGGTCCGGGAGAGGCCCGGGCCGGCGCTGCCAGGGAGGAACCCATGATCTACTTCACCACCGACCGCCGCCCGAACGAGCTCCTGCATCCCCCTTCCATCTTCCGCGAGCCCCTTTACATCACCCGCCTCCAGTGCGACGGCGGCGCGCTCATCGCCACCGAACGGGCGCCCGAAGGCGGCTGGACCCACCAGCGCCTCCTGGACGCCGCAGAGCGTCTTGCCCACCTCACCCGAGACGGGGCCGACGCTTACCTCGGCACCACCTGGGTCGGCAGCACCGAAGTGTGACACCCGCCGCCCCGCGCGCTTCGCCTCCCCACGGCATCGACCTCTCCTACCCGTGCCTTGGAGTGAAGCAAGCGCCGGGCGGGGCGTCTTGCTCGTTCATGGAGAAGCCCCATGACTCGCCACACCGACAGCATCTTCGCCCGGGGCGCCGTCATCGTCCCCGATTTCCTCACCCCTGCCGAGGAGGAGCGCATCCTGCTCCGCATCGCCCAGGCGCCCTGGATGACCGAGCTGCGCCGCCGCGTGCAGCACTACGGCTACCGCTACGACTACCGCGGGACCAGCCGCCCCGAACCCGCCGCGCCGTTCCCGCGCTGGGCGGATGTCATGGCGGACCGGCTGCGCGACCGTTTCGGCGGCGCGCCGCCGGTGCAGTGCATCGTCAACGAGTACCGGCCAGGCCAGGGGATCGGCATGCACGCCGACCATGCGGATTTCGGGCCGGTCGTGGCGTCCTTGTCGCTCGCCGCCGACTGGCCGATGCGCTTCCGCCCGCGCTCCGTCCGCCCCTACGCCCGCGACGGCCTGCCGGGCGACGAGGTCGCGGTGCTCCCGCGCCGCTCGGTCCTGGTCCTCGCGGGCGCCGCGCGCTCGGCGTGGATGCACGGCATCGACCGCGCCGACACCGCCGGCGAGGCCGCCACGCGCCTCTCGGCCACCTTCCGGACGCTCGCACCCGCCGCCGGGCGTCCGTGAGCCGGGCGGCGCCGGCCTTTCTTCGATCTTCCCGCCACAGGAGCTACGCCATGATCCGTTTCGTCCAGGGCGACCTCTTCGCCTCCGGCTGCGAAGCCCTCGTCAATCCCGTCAACTGCGTCGGCGTCATGGGCAAGAGCCTCGCCCTCCAGTTCAAGCATCGCTTCCCGGCCAACTTCGCTGCCTACCGCAAGGCCTGCGCGCGGGGCTCGGTCCGGCCCGGCCGCAGCTTCCTCTTCGACGCCGGTGCCGGGCGCCCGCGCTTCGTCGTCAACTTCCCGACCAAGCGCCACTGGCGCGACCTCAGCCGCATCGAGGACATCGCGGCCGGCCTCGACGACCTCGCCGGCATCCTCGATCGCCGCGCCATCCGCTCCGTCGCGGTCCCGCCGCTCGGCTGCGGCCTCGGCGGGCTGCCGTGGCCCGCCGTTCGCGCCCTGCTGGTCGAGCGCCTCGCTCCCTGCAACGGCGTCTCGATCGTCATCCACGAGCCTGCCCACCGCTAGCCCGCCCGGCTGCCCTGCCGGCAGCTTCCCCCTTGCCCTTCCCGCCTCGGCCACCCCAACGCGGGGCCGCATGCACCGCGCATGCGATGCACACCGCTTCGCCGCCCGCACGGCGGGCCGGCTCCGCGACGGCGGCAGAGGCTGCCGCCTGACAACAGGCGCGGCCACTCCCGCGCGTCCGCGCCGCGCCCGCTTCGCGACCGCCTGAAACGAGCACCGAAACAGAAAACCGGCCGCGAACGCGCCCCTCCGCGTCCGGACGCGCCCCCTCGCGGCCAGAAGCAGAAACCCGCTGCGCGCATCGCCGGCGCTCGCGCTCCGCGCCGGCGGCGGCCTTCGGCCTTGCCGGACAACCGGACGCACCGCGCGGGCCGGACCGGAAGGCGCGCACTCCCGCCGGCCCGTGCGACCGGGAGTTTGGGGAGCCTGGAGAAGGTGAACGG
>JAJECZ010000460.1 GCA_022821735.1 Alphaproteobacteria bacterium
GCCTCAAGCGTAGGCACCGCTATGCTTTTCGGCCCGCTCCTTGCGGATCGAACGCCTGGACGCGACGCAGACCGTGACCCTGGTGAGAAATGCGGGCTAGCCGGCGCGGGCTTGCATCGGGCAGGGACGGGGCATACCGTCTCCGCCCGACGGCCCGCCGCCGGCGCAGCGCGGGACGCGCTTCCGCTTCGGACGGCTGTTGCGAAGGACATCGGCCGTTATTCCAGGGCGCCACAGCGTCGGCGAGCCGTCGGACGGCAGGGAACCTTCGGGAGGCCGACGATGCAGGACGCAGCAACCCAGGGGAACGGCGCGGCGCCGGAAGGCCGTGCCACCGAGGACACTGTCGCCAGGGTATTTCGCGAAGGCGTCTATCCCTATCCGGACCGGCTGCCGAGGGCCGAGTACGAACGGCTCAAGTCGGCGCTCCAGGTCGAACTGCTGAAGGCGCAGCACTGGGTCCGGGAGGCGGGCGCCAAGGTGATCGTGCTCTTCGAGGGCCGGGACGCTGCCGGCAAGGGCGGCACCATCAAGCGTTTCATGGAGCACCTGAACCCGCGCGGGGCCCGGGTGGTGGCGCTGGAAAAGCCGAGCGAGCGGGAGCAGAGCCAGTGGTTCTTCCAGCGCTATGTCCGCCACTTTCCGGCGGCCGGCGAGATCGTGATGTTCGACCGGTCCTGGTACAACCGCGCCGGCGTCGAGCGGGTGATGGGCTTCTGCACCGGGTCCGAATATCTGGAGTTCATGCGCCAGTGCCCGGAGCTGGAGCGGATGCTGGTCCGCAGCGGCACCTTCCTGTTCAAATACTGGTTCTCGGTGACGCAGGACGAGCAGGCGAACCGCTTCGACAGCCGGCTTACCGACCCGCTGAAGCAGTGGAAGATCTCCCCCATCGACCTGGCGTCGCTCGACAAGTGGGACGCCTACACGCAGGCCAAGGAGGCGATGTTCTTCTACACGGACACGGCCGATGCGCCCTGGACGGTCATCAAGTCGGACGACAAGAAGCGCGCCCGCCTGGCCTGCATGCAGCACTTCCTCTCGCACCTCCCCTATCCGGACAAGGATGGGGAGATAGTTGTGAGCCCGGACCCGATGATCGTCGGCCCGGCCGAGCGTGTGGTGGACCGCAGCGAACCGATGGGTTCGGGCGCCTGATATCGGGGCGGCGGCGCCCGGCGCAGCGATGAGACGCCGGAAGCCGGGCATCTGGGACCGGGCGCGGCTCCGGCGCGCGGCGCTCGCCTATCTCGCGCGCTATGCCGCGCCGACCGCGCATGTCCGGCGCCTGCTGCGGCGCAGGCTGGAGCGGGGGGCCGCACGCGGGGCGGAGATCCGCGCCGGCGAGGAGGATATCGACGCCGTGCTCGCCGACCTCGCGCGCTTGGGTCTGATCGACGACCGCGCCTGGGCCGAGGCGCAGGCGAAGGCGCTGCGCCGGCGCGGGGCTTCGGCGCGCGGGCTCGCGGCGCGGCTTTCCTCCAAAGGCGCGCCGCGGGCCGAGATCGAGCGGCTGCTTGGCGAGGAAGACAGTGCGGCGGAACTACGGGCCGCCCGGGCGCTGGCGCGGCGCAGGCGGCTCGGGCCGTGGCGCGACCCGGCGGAGCGCGCCGAGCGGCGGCAGAAGGACCTGGCCGCGATGGCACGGGCAGGCTTCCGGCTGGACGTGGCGCGGCAGGTTGTCGACGCGGACGCGCCGCCGGAAACGGATCAGTAGGGAACCGTGCCCTTCACGACCGTGCGGTGCAGCACCCGGCGTTCGCTCTCCATGTCGAAATTGGCGACCGCGCGGTGCAGCAGGCAGCGATTGTCCCAGAGCACGAGGTCGCCCTTCTGCCATTTGTGCGTGTAGATGAAGTCCGCCTTGGTCGCGCGGCGCAGCAGCCGGTTCAGGAAGGCGTGGCCCTCTTCCTTCGGCCGTCCGTCGATATGGCTCGTGTGGATGCCGAGATAGAGCGCCTTGCGCCCGGTGACGGGGTGGGAGCGCACGACCGGGTGCCTGACGGGCGGGCGCTCGCGCTTCTGGACGTCGGTCGCCGGCGACTGGTTGGTGTTGCGCCGGTTGGCCTCCCAGCTGTGGATGGCGCAGAGGTCCGAGACCTCCTCCTGCGTCTCCCGGTCGAGCGAGTCCCAGGCCATGTGCATGTTGGCGAACTGGGTGTCGCCGCCCTCCGACGGCGTCTCGACCGCATGCAGCATGGTCAGCAGCGACGGCACGGCATGGTAGGACTTGTCCGTGTGCCAGAAATAGTTGCCGCCCGAAATGCGCACCGGGTTGCCGTCCTCGTCGAGATTGTGGATGACGTGCAGCAGCGGGTATTTCTCGCCGTTCGGCAGCCGCCCGACATGCTCCTCGATCTCGCCGAAGCGCCGGGTGAAGGCGAGCTGCGCCTCCCCGGAGAGCTTCTGGTCGCGGAACACCAGGATGTGGTGCTCCAGGAACGCGTCCATGATGGCGTCGAAGACTTCGTCGCCGAAGGGCGCGGCCAGGTCGATGCCGCGGATTTCGACGCCGCCAACGGGCGACAGCGGCTTCATCGTGAAGGGCGGCGGGGACGCGATCTCGCGGGCGGGCGCGGCCATGGTCTTCGGCTCCTGCTTCTCTGGACTCGCAGGCCAGCCTAGCCCGGAAATCTCCCCATTGCCACGGCGGAGGCGCTATGCTGGCCGCCGCACGCGCTCTCTGAAGGACGGACCCCGCATGAAATTCGGACTGCTTTACGAGCACCAGCTGCCGCGAAGCTGGAAGGAAAAGTCGGACTACGACCTGCTGCACGAGGCCCTGGAGCAGGTGGAGCTCGCCGACCGGCTGGGCTTCGACTATGTGTGGGAGAACGAGCACCACTTCCTGGAGGAGTATTCGCACTCCTCCGCGCCGGAAGTGTTCCTCGCCGCCTGCGCGCGCAACACCAAGCGGATCCGCCTCGGCCACGCGGTGGTGCTCTCCCCGCCGCCCTACAACCACCCGGCGCGCGTCGCCGAGCGCATCGCCACGCTCGACCTCATCAGCGACGGCCGGGTGGACTGGGGCACCGGCGAGAGCGCCTCGCGCATGGAGATGGAAGGCTTCGGCGTGCCGATGGACGACAAGAAGGCGATGTGGTTCGAGGCGACCGAGCAGTCCGCCAACATGATGACCATGGAGCCCTATCCGGGCTTCGAGGGGCAGTATTTCTCCATGCCCTGCCGCAACGTGCTGCCGAAGCCCTACCAGCAGCCGCACCCGCCGCTCTGGGTCGCCTGCTCGCGCATGGAGACGATCCACGCCGCGGCGCGGGCCGGCATCGGCGCGCTCACCTTCGCCTTCGTCAATCCCGATGTGGCGCGGCAATGGGTCGAGGAATATTACGCCATCATCAAGTCCGAGGAGTGCGTGCCCATCGGTCATGCGGTCAACGCCAATATCGCCATGTGCACCGGCTTCTCGGTCCACCACGATGCGGAGGAGGCCAAGCGGCGGGGCGCGGACGGCTTCCGCTATTTCGGCTATTCGCTCGGCCACTACTATGTCTTCGGCGAGCACAAGCCCGGCGTGACCGGGGTCTGGGAGCGTTTCGAGGAAGCGCGCGAGCACATGGACGATGTCGGCAAGGGCAGCGGCATCGGCACGCCGGACGAGGTGCGCGAGCATCTGCAGGAGTTCGCGGATGCGGGCGTGGACCAGGTGATCTTCATCCAGCAGGGCGGCAAGAACGAGCACCGGCACATCTGCGAGGCGATGGAGCTGTTCTCGGCCGAGGTCATGCCGCATTTCAAGGCGGGCGAGGAGGAGCGCGAGGCGCGGAAGGCCGAGGAGCTGGCGCCCTACATCGAGGCGGCGCTCGCCCGCAAGCCGCGCATGGAGCCGGTTGCCGAAGCCGACATTCCGCTCGTGGCCGCGTTCGGGCGCAATATCGTGCAGACCGACCAGGACCCGGACGCGCGCTCCACCCACCACGCCGCCGCCGACATCACCGTGCCGGCCGCCGACCCGATGGCAAGGGAGGAAGCCGCGGCGGAGGAGTGATGCAGGACAACGCAATATTGCCCCCTGGCGGCGGCCAAGGCGGCGGCAATGCGAAGATCGTCTATATCCTCTATCTCGGCGGCATCGTCATCGGGCTGCTGGCGCTGATCGGCGTCATCGTCGCCTATGTCAGCCGGAACGAGAGCGGCGGCTGGGTGAACGACCACTACCGGTTCCAGATCAGGACCTTCTGGATCGGCCTGCTCTACACGGTCGTCAGCAGCGCCGCCACCGTCATCTTGATCGGCTGGCTCCTGCTGCTCGCGACGCTCGTCTGGTGGATCGTCCGCTGCGTCAAGGGCCTCCAGTGCGTGTCCCGCTCCGAACCCTGTCCGAACATTGAGACCTGGCTGTGGTGAGGGAGGACAGGTAGCTGGACGATTACGATGCAGGGTGCCGACGCGGAGCCGGCAGGGCAGAAAACACCCGGTATGCAAGATCGAATTACCTCGCCTATCTTGCCGGGATCGCTGTACGCCTGATCGCCATAATGTCGCTCGCTGCCGGTGCCGCAGAGACAGAACCCGACGCTCGGCCGTTGCTTATTGCGGGCGCCCTGCTCATCCTGTTGGCGTTCGTCTTGCTAATTGTCGGTCTGGTTCGAGCCTATATGGGCCGGAAGAAAGCCGACGAGGCGGCCGCCGCCCATTTCGAGGTCCAAATCCGGACATTCTGGCTCGGAGCGCTGTACACGGCCGTGCCCGTTGGCCTGGCCGCACTGATGTGGACTCGGGAAGCCGCGGAGCTCGTCGCCTGGATCGCCTGGGTTTCAGTCGACGCGTGGTTTGTCATGCGCTGCATCAAGGGCCTCGAATGCCTCCACCGGCAGGAGCCGTATCCGAACCCGCGAACCTGGCTGTGGTGAGGCGGGGCGGCTGCTGCTAGGGTCCGGCGAAACAGAGGCAGGAGGAGGAGACCCATGAGCTACGATCTCGTCATCAGGAACGGCACCGTCGTGGACGGTTCGGGGCTCGCGCGCTACCGCGCCGATATCGGCGTGAAGGACGGGCGGATCGCGCGCATCGGGCGTATCGCCGCCCCTGCGGACGAGACCGTCGATGCCGAGGGCCATGTCGTGGCGCCCGGCTTCGTGGACGGCCACACGCACATGGACGCGCAGCTCTTCTGGGACGAGCTCGGTTCCTGTTCCTGCTACCACGGCGTCACCACGGCGGTGATGGGCAATTGCGGCTTCACGCTCGCGCCCTGTCGCGAGGCCGAGGCGGACCTCGTGTTCCGCAACCTGGAGCGCGCCGAGGACATCGACCGCAACGCCATGCTGACCGGCATCGACTGGAGCTGGGAGACCTTCCCGGAATTCATGGCCGCCGTGGACGCCGCGCCCAAGGGCATCAACTATGCCGGCTATATCGGCCATGCCGCGCTGCGCACCTATGTGATGGGCGAGCGCGCCTTCGAGGAGGAGGCCGGCGAGGACGACCTGAAGGCGATGGAGGCGCATGTGCGCGAGGCGGTGCGCGCGGGCGCGCTCGGCTTCTCGACGTCGCGCAGCCCGAGCCACCTGACCTCCGACGACCGCCCGGTGGCGAGCCGCGTGGCGGCCTTCTCCGAGGTGCAGCATCTCGTGCGCGCCATGGGCGATGAGGGCGCCGGCATCTTCCAGCTCGCCATGGAGCGCGGCGGCGACAACGAGATGATGGCCTTCTACCAGAGCCTCATCGACCTCTCCGCCGAGACCGGGCGGCCCGTCACCTTCGGCTCCCTCAGCCGCAAGGAGAGGCCCGGCCAGTGGCGCGCCTTCTACGACCTGATCTCGGAAGGCAACCGCAACGGCGCCAACGTCTTCACCCAGGTCCATGCGCGCGAGATCAACTCCGTGCTCTCCTTCGAGACGAGCACGCCGTTCGACAAGCGCGAGGTCTGGCGCGACGTCCGCGCGCTGCCGCTGGAAGAGCAGAAGCGGGCCTTCGCCGATCCCGAAATGCGCGCGCGCCTGATAGAGGTGGCGAGCCGCGAGCATGACGGCGAGGCGGTGGTGGGCGCCGAGGCGCGCCCGCCGGAGTGGGACATCTTCTTCTGGATGGACCGCATCAGGCTGCCGCACCGCTCGCTCGCCGAGATTGCCGCCGAGCGCGGCGTCCACCCGGCCGAAGCGATGATCGACATCGCGGTTGAGCACGACCTCAAGGCGTTCTTCCGCCAGCCGCTCGCGAACGAGAACCTCGACGACGCGCTGGAGCTGATGCGCCACCCCTATGCCTGCACGACCTTCTCGGACTCGGGCGCACATGTCTCGCAGAGCGTCGATTGCTCGCTGCAGACGCACCTGCTGAGCCACTGGGTGCGCGAGCGCGAGGAGTTCACGCTGGAAGAGGGCGTGCGGAAGATCACCTACGACACCGCGACCCGCTGGGGCTTCCACGACCGCGGCCTGCTGCGCGAGGGCTTGAAAGCCGACATCGTCGTGTTCGATCCCGACCGGATCGCGCCGGCCATGCCGGAAGTGGTGCATGACCTGCCGGCCGGCGCCAAGCGGCTGAAGCAGTATGCCGTGGGCATGAAGGCGACGGTGGTGAACGG
>JAJECZ010000487.1 GCA_022821735.1 Alphaproteobacteria bacterium
CGACATCATACCCGGAATCCTCGCCGCCGGAGCCCGCGCGCCGGCCCGCCGCCGGTTTCCCCATACTTGCCGGGGCGCCACCGCCGGGCGAGCCGGGCCGTGTCCGGGACGGCGGCCGGTGCCGGAGAGAGGCGCGGGCCGCCGATTCCCATGGCCATCGCACAGGAGGCGCCGAGCATGAGTTCAACCACCCGACGCACCGGTCCCGCTGAGACCTATTTGGTTCACTTTTTCGGGGGCGGGCTCGTGGACCAGGGGGAGTGCTACGCCGTGGAGCGGTTCAAGGCCCACGCCGACGGTGACATTCGGCGCTGGCCGGCCGCGCCGTCTACAAGAACGAACGGGCGCACCCGCCAGGTGCCCGAGATCGCCTCGGTGGACGAGGTCCGGGAGCTGCGACCGGCCTACAACGAGATCATCGTCTGCACCGGGCTGGGTACCAAGTCCGGACTTCAACTCTGGGGTTATGCCGCCTGCAGCCTGTGGGGTGAGCGCCGGCAAAGACGCTGATCGACGATCGCCGCCGGCCCTCGCTCCGGCGCCGGCCGGCCCTCCGTCCTCGTTCATCCACCCGTGCAGGAGCCTTTCGCCGTGCCGTACCGCGATCCGAAAACCAGGCGCCGGAAAGACCGCGAGCGAGCGCGCCGGCGAACGGCCACGCGCCGGGCACTCGGATTGTGTTTGCGGTGCGGCCGCCAACCTCCCGAGGCAGGTCGGCAACTGTGCGCGGAATGCGGCGAGAAAAGACGGGCCGCCGCCCGCGCCCGCGCCCGCGCCGCCAGACGCCGGGACGCCGGCGTCAAACGCGCGCGCGATCCCGAGGCCCGCAAGGCCGAGTACCGGCGCGCCCGGGAGCGTGCCGAGGAACGCCTCGCGCATGGGCTGTGCGCCCAGTGCGGCCTCCATGCCCACGAGCCGGACCGGCGGCTGTGCGGGGCCTGCGGGCGAAAACGCCGGGCCGCCGAGCGCGAGCGATACCGCCGCGCGAGGGGCGCCGGTCTCAAGTACGGTGGCAAGCGAGTCAGCGCCCGGCGCCGGCAGGGACGCCGGCGCAGCCGCAAGCGGCGACAGGCCCGCTCGCTCGCCGGGCTTTGTGTCCGGTGCGGCCGCAATGCGGTCATCGAGGGCGGCGCCAGTTGCGAGCCGTGTCTCGAAAAACGCCGGGCGCTGGATCGCGAACAGTACAGATCCCGTCGCGAGGCCGGCTGCTGCGGGCGTTGCGGGGTGCCCACCTTCAAGGGCGCGCCGGTCTGCGGTCCCTGCGCGGCGATCGAGGGCCGCCGCCAACCGAAGAAAAATGCCGCGGCGCGCCGGCGATACGCCGAGAGGCGCGCCAGGTGGATTTGTACTGCGTGCGGCCGCAAGCCCTCGTTCGGGGCATCCCGGTGCGAGGACTGCTCGAAACTTGAGTACGAGCGCTCCGGGCATGTGCGCGGCATCCCGGACTGGGAGCCCGGCTGCACCGTTGTCGACCGCTTCACCGGAGAGGAACTCAGCGCGTGGGACCGCTGGGAGGACGCCGTGGCGAGCCTGAGCTTCGCGGGCCTGTCCCTCGATGACGTCGAACTCCTCTCCGAAACCTCGCCGTTGCACGCGATAACGGGCTGGGGTTGATCCGGCATGCGGCTGGGCGTCCGGGAAGCGTTGAGCGGTGCGGGGGCGAGCGCCCGCGGGCCGGGAGGGAGTCCTGGCGCGCGGGTTTCTTCACCCCCGTACGGAGAACCCGAATGCATCACTTCACACGCACCGTCGCGGACCCCGCGCCGCTCGACTTCAACCTGCCCCGCCGCACCGATTCGGTGGCCGACGCCCTCGGTCCCGACCTTCGGCCTAACGACCGATCCCTGCCGGCGGTACCCGACACTGCGGCGCTGCTCGACCGGATCGGCCTGCCCGCCCACACGGTGAGGGACATCGTCTCGGAGCGGTCGGCCCAGGGGGTCTGAAAGTCAGGGCGAAGCCCTGAGAGAAGTGAATCGGGAAGGCTCGTGAGAGTCGTCCCCGGTTCGTTCAACCGTTGTCATCAACCTGAGGAAATCATCATGTTTGGATTGAATCGAGCAGAAGTCATCGGACGCCTCGGCGCCGATGTCACCATCAACCACCTCGTGAGCGGCGGCCGCGTCGCCAATATGAGTATCGCCACTGACGAAAGCTACGTCGATCGCGACGGACAGAAAGTGGACAAGACGGAATGGCACCGCGTCGTGACGTTCCAGCCCGGACTCGTGGACATGCTGGAAAAGCACGCCAGGAAGGGCCGGCTGGTGTACGTGTCCGGCGTGCTGCAGACGCGGCGCTGGCGCAAGGACGGGGAGGAGTCCGACCGGTTCTCCACCGAGATCCGGCTCGCCCCGGGCGGGCGTGTTCAGTTCCTCGACCGGCCGAACGGCGCCAACGGGTCCAGCGGCTCCGCCGAACCCGAGGCCCCGGCCGCGACGGGGACCGCCCAGGCGCAGGGCACCACGGACGAGGACCCCGGCATGGAAATACCCTTCTGAGGTATTGCCCTCGTCCCCGATGGCCGGCCGTCACCCTCCCGGTGGCGGCCGGCCATTCGTCATGTAGCTGTCCGCGCCCCATCCCCTGACGGCATCCTGCCGTCACCCGGCGGCTTCCTCTCCGGGCCGTCCATCTCCGCCTCGCGCCTGCCGGCGTTCGAGCCCGACCGGGACCGGGACGATTCCCCATCGCGGAGAGCCAGACCGTGTTCCGTTCCCCATCCCGATCCCCATGCGTCGCCTCGGCCCCGATCCCTGACTCAGCACTTCGATGAACGCCGCCGATACCGCCGCCGCGCTGGCCGCGCACGCCGAAGACGTTTGCCGGAAATACCTGCCCAACGGTCGCCGCCAGGGTCGGTATTGGTGCGCCGGCGACGTTCGCGGTGCTGAAGGCCGCTCCCTGTTCGTGCGGCTCGAGCCGCCGGGCCCGGTCGGGAAATGGCAGGATGCGGCACTCGCCGCACATGGCGACCTGCTGGACCTCATCCGGCTCGCCACCGGCGCGCGCTCGCTACGCGAGGCGCTGGCCGAGGCGCACCGTTTCCTCGCCCGGCCGCTCACCCCGGCGTCTGCCCCTACCGAAACCTACGACCGCACTGCCGCAGCCCGGAACCTCTGGAGCCGCTGCCGGCCCATCGATGCCTCGCACGGTGAAGCCTATCTTCGCGCCCGCGGCATCCGCCGCTGCCGTTTTCCGGCACTTCGATTCCATCACGCGTTGCCGTACCGCTGCGAGGCGGGCGGCTGGCGCCGCTACCCCGCGCTCGTCGCCGCGGTCGCGGGCGACGACGGAATCGTGACCGGCGTTCACCGGTCCTGGCTCGATCCGGTGCATCCCGTGCTCGCCCCGGTGTCGCGTCCCAGGAAAGCGCTCGGCCGAATCCACGGCCTGGCGGTGCGTTTCGGCGAACCGGCAGCGGCTTCCACGTTGCTGGTGGGAGAGGGCATCGAGACGGTGCTCTCGCTCGTCACCGTCCTGCCGGACGGCGCCCTGCGCAGCACCGTCCCGTCCAGCACGTTCGCGGCGGCGGCGCTTTCGGCGGGCAGCCTCGGCGCGTTCGTGCCGCCGAAGCACGTGACCCGCCTGATCGTCGCCCAGGACCGGGACGAGGCGGGCGAACGCGCGTCGCGGCGGCTGCAACTGCGTTGCACCCGGCTTGGCATCGCCACCGCCGTGCTACTTCCCGCAGGCAATGATTTCAATGACGATCTCAGGGCGCTCGGCCCCGAACCGCTGGCGCAGAGACTTGCGCCGCTCCCGGCGAGGCGGGGGGCGGGCAACAGGGAGTCACTCGCTTGACGCTCGCGATCGGTCTGAAAGAACGGGTGGCTTGTTTCCGGCCTCGCAAATCGGAGTCCGCCTTGATTCGCCGTCCGGGCGCCTTCCGGACACGCGAGCAATCCGCGACGCCCGATGGAACCTGCGCTGGCGCGCAGAACCCATCCGGCACGCGGCTTGCATTCTCGCGTGCCCTCCAGGGGCCGGACGGCGCGGCGGACGGATCTCTCTCCGTTCGGATGTTCATGCTACCAGACGGTCAACCCGGCAAGAGCCGGGTCCTGCGCTGCGCTTCGGCCCTGCGGGTGACTGCGCCTGATTTCATGAACATACCGATCTGCGAGAGATCGGCATCTTCATCCACAGGAGTTCATTACCATGAATGCTCAACTGCATACACTCTCTCACTCAGCTTCCCCCACCGCGGTCATCTGCGAAAACCTGGAACGGTTCGGCGGCGGGCCCGCCAAGGGCGATCCGGATCCCCGAGCCGTCTGGGACGAGGCCGAAGCGCTGGCGGGCCTCGACACCATCCTCGACGCGTTCGTGGACGAGGTCGCCCCGGACGGCACCCAGCTCGCCGACGAACGGGAATCGCTGCTGTGGGGCTTCGTCAACACCCTGCACATGCAGACCGTGAGACTCGACCGGGCCGTCGACAAGCTCTCCCCGAAACTGAGGGACCTTCAGCATTCCCAGGACGGCTCCGAAGTCCAGGCGTGGGAATTGGAACGGGTCATCGAGCGCGCGCGGCATCTCGGGGATCGCAGGGACGCTTTCGAGCAACTTCGGGATGCGGCCGCCGAACGCTACCGCGCCGATACTGGCAACACGTGGCGTCCCAGGTACGGGTCGCACACCAGCCGGACGGCGCAACTGACCTCCGCAGCGATCGACGCCCGCGACTTCCTCCGGGCGCGGGAGAACGAGAAGACGAAGGCGCACCTGCCCGAGGGCACGCTGGTCGCCGTGACGGGCTCCGGCCCGGTCACCGACGCGGGACCGGTGCACTTCGCGCTGGACCGGGTGCGGGCCAAGTATCCAGACATGGTGCTCGTGCACGGCGGCGGCCAGGGCGCCGAGAAGATTGCGGCGCGCTGGGCCGAATCCAGGGGCGTGCACCAGGTGGTGTGCAAGCCGGACTGGAATGCCCACGGGCGCGCCGCGCCGTTCCGCCGCAACGACCAGTTGCTGAGGCTGCTGCCCAAGGGCGTCATCGGATTCCCCGGCTCGGGCATCTCCGAGAACCTCCTCGACAAAGCCCAGAGTCTGGGCATACCGGTTCAGAGAATCCGATACGCGGCCTGACGCCGCCGGCGCAAGCGGGCCGCATCGTCCTGCGACGATGCGCGCCCGCTTTTCTTTTGGTCGAGTTCCCGGGCGATGTCGGGCTGCAGGTGAGCGCACCGCACCCCCGCCGTCGCTGCCGCGGTTCGCGTTCGCGAACGCCTTGCTCCCGCCGTCCACGTTTCACACCCAGCCAATGTCCGGTCGCCTCGCGAGACCGCTGCGCCGCAATATCGCCTTCCCTCAGTGCGTCGCCTTCGGCGCCGCACTGCGCAGCGGCTGCGCCGCCGCTCGCTCTCCGATGCCAATGATCGAGCCGTTCCCTTTTCTCCGGCAGGACGACCATCTTCCGAATGTCCCGGTGTTGCTGCCGACGTTCTCTCTCGTGTCGCCGATCCCGGTTTTGTTTTTGTGGGCGTCGCTTCGCGACCAGGCTGCCCTGCCAAGCCCGCTGCGCGGTCTTGTCCCTTCGGGCGGGCATCCTTCGCCCCTCCGCTCGCTTCGCTCGCTGCGCGTCCCTTGCCCGGCGGCTCGCTGCGCTCACCGCCGTTTGCCTGGCCGCCGCCCCGGTGCCCGGCTTCGGCACCGTGGCGCTTCCACCGCCATCGTCGACTCTCGCCGGCGCTGCGCGCCCCGCTCGTCTCCGGCTGCGCCGTCGCGCATCGGCTCGCTTCACCGGCATTCGCTGGCGCGAACGCCGCCTCGCTCCCCTCGCGCCTTCTGGCACCCGCTCAGTCGCCGCTACGGCTCCCCGCCGGCTCGCTTCCCGAGCCGATTTCCCCGGCGTTGGATACCCCGGATCAGGTCCATTGGACAGCCTTCGCTGGCCCGACTCTCACACCGGACGCACCTCCGATGCCCAGTGCAATTCGACCACGCCCGGACTACCCCTGACTACGCTGGAGCCAACATTGGACGTATCCTGTCTGACAAAACGGCGGCCATTGCCTAAAAAACCATTGCGGATCGAGCGTGTTCTCCACAGCATCGCGATCGAATGCATCGATTTGACGGGACTTGTATCGGGGGCCCGATGCTCCGGAGGATCGAGTCAACGGCTGCGCAATTCTTCAGGGGACCGTGGAAACGCCCTAACGATGCTCCACAGCACCGCCCCAATTCCCGACGTGGCTACGCCCGACCAAGCCTCGGGCAGGTCAACGTTGTAAGCACAGCAGACTGCGAACCCGCCTCTCCGGAACGTCCCCGATCCCGGCAAGGTGCATTATT
>JAJECZ010000092.1 GCA_022821735.1 Alphaproteobacteria bacterium
TTCGCGACCTGCTGGATCGACCGGCGCAAGGGCAGGCCCGGCTGGGGCGCCACCATGCCGCCGCCCTCGGAGGTGCAGGTCGATTTCCATTTCGGCTCGATGGCGGAGCTCGTCGAGGCGCACCGCCGGGAAGGTTAACCCCGGCCCCGGCCGGGGCTACAATCGGGGCAGCGGCCAAGGGGGTGGGTGCGTCATGCTCAAGAGCATAGTGGTGGCGGTGGATGCGTCCCCGTCCAGTGTGGAGGCGGAAAAGCTGGCGCTGGCCATTGCCGGCAATTACGGCTCGAAGCTTGTCGGGATCGGCGTGCTCGACACGCCGTTCTTCACGGCGCCCATGGCCCGGCCGATGGGCGCCGGCGCCTACAAGGAGCACCGCGACGAAACGCTGGTGAAGGCTGCGCGCGAACGGCTCGAGGCAAGGTTGAAGGAGTTCGAAGCGGCCTGTGCGGCCGCCGGCGCGGCATACGGGGCCATCGAGGCCGAGGGCGTCCCGCACGAGCTGATCGAGGCGGAAGCGGACCGGCACGACCTCATCGTGATCGGGCGCGAGACCAACTTCCACGGCGTCGAGAACCACGACATCGCCGCGGTCGTCCAGCGCCTGCTGCACGACAATCCGCGGCCGGTGGTAATGGTGCCGCCTGCGCCGCAACCGGGAGAGCGGGTCGTGGTGGCCTTCGACGGCAGCCGGGAATCCTCCCGCGCCATGCACATGTACATCCTGCTCGGGCTGGCGAAGGGACAGGAAGCCCATATCGTCAGCATTGCCGCGAACCGCGCCGCCGCTCAGGAAACCGCCGCCAAGGGCGCCGGCCTGTTCCGCTCGCACGGGTTCGATGCCGAGGCGCATGGAATCGCCGCGCGCGGCAATCCCGCCGACGCCATCCTCTCGCACGTGGAGTCCATGAACGCCGGCATGCTGGTCATGGGCGCCTTCGGGCGCCACAACCTCGTCCGCAATATCCTGGTGGGCTCGGCCACCCGCCGCCTGCTGCACGACTGCCCGGCGCCTGTCTTCGTGCATCACTGACGGCCGGCCCGCGCCGGGCCGGCGGGTCTACGCGCCCCAGTGTTCCCGCAGGTGGCTGGCGGCATCCCGGACGGCGCGCGCCGCGACCTCCACTTCCGGAGCCATTTTCAGGAAACCGTGCGGCGCGCCCGGATACAGGATGTAGCGGTGCGGCACATGGGCGGCGGCCAGCTTCAGGCCCAGCGCCTCGGCATCGTCGCGCAGCGGGTCGAGGGCCGCCGCCGTCAGCAACACCGGCGGCAGGCCGCGGAAATCCATGTTCAGGGAGCAGAACAGCGGGTCGCGCCCGTCCTCCTCCCGGCTTAGATAGTCGGCATAGAAGCGCCGCATGATGTCGAGGCCGAGGCCGTAGCGCCCGTCCCCGTAAGCCGTAGCGGCCGGGCCGGGCTCGTAGCCGTATTCCGGCATATGGCCGTAGCAGCCGTAGAACAGCAGCGCGGTGCTCAGCGCCTCGCGCCGCCGGTCCAGCACGGCCAGCGCCAGGTTGGCGCCGGCGGAATCGCCGCCGACCGCAAGCCGCGACGGGTCCGCCCCGACCTCCGCGCCATGCTCCGCCAGCCAGTCGCAGGCGAAGATGCATTCCTCGACCGGAACCGGGAACCGGTGCTCCGGGGCGAGCCGGTAATCGACCGAAACCACCGCCGCATCGGCTTCCCTCGCCAGCAGGCGGCAGAGCGTGTCGTGGGACTCCACGCTGCCGAGCATGAAGCCGCCGCCATGCAGGTAGAGCAGCCCCGGCAGCGCGGCATCGTCGCGCGGCCGATAGACCCGCACCCGGAGTTCGCCATGCGGCCCTGCCAGAGCGAGATTGACGACCGAGGCAACGGGCGGCGGACTGGCGTTCCAATAGGCCGAGGACGCGTCATAGGCGGCGCGTATGTCCGCCGCCGGCGCATGGACCAGCGCCTTGAGGTCGAGCGCGGGCGAGACCTCTGCGGCCCGCCGGCCGGCTTCGACGATTGCGGGATCAACGGTATCGACGCGGGTCATGGCCCCTCCCCCAAGGCGATGCTCGATGCCGCGGATTACAAGCCGGCGGCGCCTTCCGCAACCCCGTCGAAACCGCCGCGCGGAACCGTCCGGGGCGCCGCCCGCCTTCGCGGGGGCAGGCGGAGGGGGACCGGCCCCGAACGAATACCGTCGCCCTGGACCCCGATCCGGGACCTCCATCCACCCCCACCGCTCCTGCCGCGCAAGGCCCCGACTCTCCGCTCCGGCCGGGGCGACGACAAGGGGCGGGCTTTTCGTCATCGACCCGGTGGGGTCCTGCCCGGACCGGGGAGTCCCGGCCGGGGCCGGGGAGAGCGGTGCTTCGTTATCGACCCGATAGGGTCGTGAGCCGCCGGGGCGCGGGAAGCGGGCGCACCTCTCCCGCCTGCTTCCGCGACCCCGGCTTGGCATCCGGCGCCGGGTTCGTGCCTTTCAGCCCCCGGCGCCACTTCGTCTATGTCATTTCTTTGTTCTCCATCCCCGGAAGCATATAGAGGGTCTTGCACCGGATTACAAGGGATTTCAGGAAAAAAATCTGGGAGCGATTTCGCCATATCGGCCGATTGCCGGACGAGGCAGACTGTGCGCGTCCCCTGTCCCCGACGCCCGCCCCTGTCGACCCCGCGAGGAAGGCTTCCCCGATGGCGCTCCAGAACCGCGTGACGCCCTTCGGAGACATCATCGCCACGCCGGAGCGCGGGCTCATGATGGGGAACCGCGGCATCCTGCATGACGGGAACCGCAGGCTCGGACGGCGGCGCTGGACGCACAAGGCCTGGATCTGCTGCGTCACCGACTTCCGCGGCAGGAAGCGGCAGGTCATGGCTCCGGGGCGCTACACGGAGCTGTTCTTTCTCGACGAGGCGGTCGCGCTCGCCGCCGGGCACCGGCCCTGCTTCGAATGCCGGCGGGAGGCTGCCGAAGCCTATGCCGCCTGCTGGGGCGGCAGCCCCCGGGCCGGAGAGATGGACCGCGCGCTGCACGCCGAACGCCTCGACGGACGCTGCCGGCGTACCCACTTCCGCCAGTCCGCCGACCTCCCGGACGGCGCCTTTGCGAGCCGGGACGGGTTTGCCTGGCTGGTCCGGGGTCCGCTGCTGCTGCGCTACTCGCCTGCCGGCTACGACGCCGCCATCCGGCGCCCCGCCGGCGCGGTCGAGGTGCTGACGCCGCCCGCCACGCTCAGGGCGCTCAGGGCCGGCTACGCCCCGCTGCTCCACCCGTCGGCCGAAGCTCCATCTGCGCCTTGAACACCAGGTCCGATATCCCGGAGGCCGCCCCCTCCGCGGCCGCCGCGGCAAGGGAAGTCCACGCGCCCTCCAGCCATTCGGCCGGCACGGCGTTGGCCTGATCCACCCTGCCGACCTCGTTCCCGTCCGACCAGACCACGGACCAGCCGAGCCGCAGTTCCCGGAGGCCTGCATGGTCCGGGCCGACCTCCACACTGCCGAAGACATGCAGGTGGCTCGGCGCGGCGGGCGGCACGACATC
>JAJECZ010000048.1 GCA_022821735.1 Alphaproteobacteria bacterium
ATCCACCCTGCCGACCTCGTTCCCGTCCGACCAGACCACGGACCAGCCGAGCCGCAGTTCCCGGAGGCCTGCATGGTCCGGGCCGACCTCCACACTGCCGAAGACATGCAGGTGGCTCGGCGCGGCGGGCGGCACGACATCCAGGCCGCTCCCCGCAAGCGCCGCTTCGAGCGCCCGCAGCAGCGGCTCCGTCGCTTCCGCAGCGGCGCCGGAAATCGGCGCAATGGAGATTTTCAGCCGGACGGGATCGCCTTCGTCCGGCCGGTCGGCGCGGACCTGCCGCGCGACGCCGTCTGCCAGCTCTTCGAGAAGCGCAGTCAGCGCATTTGCCGCCCCGTCTTCGACCCGCTGCCCGAAGCGCGCAGCGAGCCTGCCGTCCCAGGCGCGGAGTTCCCAGTCGAGACCGGCCGGCCCGTATCCTCCCGGCAGCGCGGCGAGCTCGACACGCCCGGTCAGCCGGTAGCTCAACAGATTTCCGCTATGCCGGCTCGCCGGCAGTCCGCGGCGTTGCAACGCCTCCTCAAGGCCGCGTCGCAGCCGGTCCTCGAGTTCCGGCGGCGCTCCCTCTATCCGTCCGACTTCCACGCCGACGCTGCCGGGAAGCGCCAGCAGGGCGCTTGCCTTCTCGCGCTCCATGACCGGCAGCAGGGGCTGGCAGGCCGCCGCCAGCAGCGCGATGGCGACGAGCAGGGGCCGCCTAGACAAGGATACAGCCCACGAGGAGACCGAGCAGGCAGAGCCCGAGGAAAATCACGAGATGCGGCATGTTCGCGCCGGTCCCGCCTTCAAGAAAGAAGCCCGCGCCGGGAAGGCGCGGGCTTGCATCGTTCCGGCACGGCCGCGTCGGACCGTCCGGTATCGGCTACTTGTCGAGCCAGAAGGTGTCGAACCGTCCGACATCGTAGAGGCCGAAATAGTTGTAGGGGTTGTGGCCCTTGACGTAGTTGTACCAGCCGTCGTTGATCTTCTCCCAGCAGATCGGGAGCACCGGCGGGTTCTCCTCCATCACCATCTCGGCCGCGGTGATCGCTTCCTGCCGCTTCACCGGATCGACCTCGTTGTCGATGGTGGCCAGCAGCTCGGTGAAGCGCGGGTCTTCCCACTGCGAGTAGTTCTGCGGGCCGTTCGGGCCGTACCAGGTGTTGAAGTAGTCCGACGGGTCGATCAGGGTCGAGACGATGGCGCCGACCGAGAGGTCGAACTTGCCGTTGTTGGTGTCGTCGAACCAGACCGATTCCACGACGGTGCGCAGCTCGCACTCGATGTTGAGCGCCTGCGCCAGCATCGCCTGGACCGCCTGCGACCAGATCTTGAAGGTCGCCACGTCGCGCACGACGAAGTCGAGCCCCTTCATGCCGCCGCCGTGGCCGGCGGCCTCCAGCAGCGCCCTGGCTTCCTTGATGGAAGCCGTCGTGTCCGGCTGGTAGCCGACGCGCTTGGTGAGCTCCTCCGTCGGCGTCGCAACATCCGAGAACGGATAGATGAAGCCGCCGACCAGCATCGGCGCCACATCCTTGACGGCTTCCACCAGCACCGACCGGTCGAAGACCAAGTGCATGGCCCGGCGCACCCTCGGGTCGTTGAAGGGCTCGCGGTCGGCATTGAGCCAGACCGCCTGGATGACGCTCTGGTAGTAGTCGGTCGCCGTCATGTCGTCGCGGCGGTCGGCTTCCTTGCGCGTCACCGGGTCAATCAGCCGGGCGTAGTCCGTCCGGCCCGCCAGGAAGGCCGAGCCCAACTCCGGCGAGAACGGCAGGCCGTGGTAGAACTCGATCCCGTCGAGATAGGGCAGCCCCTCCATCCAGTAGTCCGGGTTCTTCTGCATCACCCAGATTTCCTGCTCGACGCGCCGGACGCTGCGGAACGGACCGGTGCCGGGGACGTCGAGGGTCTTGCGCAGATTGTAGTTGTTGTCCTCGAGCGTCTTCTTCCTGACGATGCCGTTCCAGCCGCTGGAGATCGCGCCCATGATGAAGGCTGGCGGCCTGGGCGCGGACAGCTTGAACTGGACGGTGTGCTTGTCGGGCGCGGTGACCTCGTCGACCGAGGTGAACAGCGCGCTCCGCGGAATGTTGATACCCTCCGGCGGCTTGGTGATGCGGTCGAAGGTGGCTTTCACATCCGCGGAAGTGAGTTCGGCGCCGTCGGAGAAAAGCACGCCCTTGCGCAGGAAGAAGGTGTAGGTCTTGCCGTCTTTCGAGATCTCCCAGCTATGGGCAAGGTCGGGAATGATCGACTGTCCGCTGTCGCGCGGGTCATGGCGGATCAGGTTGTCGTACATGCAGGCCTGACTGCCGAGATTGTTGATCGTGCCCGACTGGTGGAAGTCGAGATGCGGCGGACGCATGGTGATGCCGTAGCGCAGCACGCCGCCGGATTTCGGGTTCGGCTCCGTCGCCGCAAGCTGGAATTTTGAGCCGTCATATTCCATCGGAATGGCGGCGTTCGCCTTGCGCGAAGACAGGCCGTAGGCGCCCGCAGCAGCCAGCGCCGCACTCCCTTGGAGAAAGTGCCGCCGCGACCAGTGCGGGTTCAGAAATCCTTTTCGAGCCATAATGCTCCTCCCTGCTTGAATCGGGGGCCGCTGCGCCCCCTAATGCGATATGCTGTCGGTCGATGCCGCCGTCGCGGAAGCCTACCGCACTCTAAGGAGCTTCGATTATGGACCCAACCGAGCCGCTCAAACAAGGGGCCCCGGCGGCGTCCGGCGACAATGTCCTGGAAATCGACGACCTGCAGACGCATTTCTTCACCAATGACGGCGTCGTGCGCGCTGTGGACGGCGTCTCCTACAGCGTGCGCCGCGGAGAGACCCTCGGCGTGGTCGGGGAGTCCGGGTGCGGCAAGAGCGTGACGGCGCTCTCGATCCTGCGTCTCGTTGCCAACCCGCCGGGGCGTATCGTGGGAGGCTCCATCCGGCTGGAAGGGCGCAACCTTCTGGAAGCGACCGAGACGGAAATGGAAGACGTCCGGGGCAACGAGATCTCCATGATCTTCCAGGAGCCGATGACCTCGCTCAATCCCCTGTTCACGGTCGGCAAGCAGATCAGCGAGGCCATCGCGCTCCATCAGGGCCTCTCGAAGCGCGAAGCGATGGACCGCGCCATAGAGATGCTGCGCGAGGTCCACATTCCGGAGCCGGAGCGCCGCGCCCACGAATATCCGCATCAACTCTCCGGCGGCATGCGGCAGCGGGTGATGATCGCGATGGCGCTCTCCTGCAACCCGAAGGTGCTGATCGCCGACGAACCGACGACGGCGCTCGACGTCACGATTCAGGCGCAGATCCTCGACCTCATGCGGGAGACCCAGCGCATGCAGGGCCAGGCCGTCATCCTGATTACCCACGACATGGGCGTCGTCGCGGAGAATGCCGACCGGGTCGTGGTGATGTATGCGGGCCGCAAGGTCGAAGAGGCCGAGGTCGACGAGCTCTTCGACCATCCAGGCCATCCCTACACCGAGGGGCTTCTGGGCGCCATTCCGAGCCTCGAAACGGCGGCGCACACGGAGAGCGGCCGGGGGCGGCTGAACGAGATCGAGGGCATGGTGCCCTCGCTCGCCAACCTGCCGCCTGGATGCACCTTCGCGCCCCGCTGCCGCTATGCGAGCGCGCAGTGCCGGCAGGAATTCCCGCCGTTCGAGAGCTACCGTCCGGGACACTCGGTCGCGTGCTGGCACGCCGACCGCCTGCTGGGAGGAACGGCATGAACGCCGAGACGCCGAATGCCGGGACGCCGCTGCTCGACGTGCGCGGCCTCAAGAAGCATTTTCCGATCTACAAGGGCGTCTTTTCGCGGGTCCGGGGGCATGTCTATGCCGTGGACGGCGTGAGCTTCCGGATCGAACATGGCGAGACGCTGGGTCTCGTCGGCGAGTCCGGCTGCGGCAAGTCCACCGTCGGTCGCACGGTGCTGAAGCTGCTTGAGCCGACTGAGGGCACGATCCGGCTGGAAGACGAAGACATTACCGGCCTCGACGCCGCCGCGATGATGCCCTACCGGCAGCGGATGCAGATGATCTTCCAGGACCCCTACGCCTCGCTCAATCCGCGCATGCCGGCCCGCTCGATCGTCGGCGAGCCCATGCATATCCACGGTGTAGCGGAAGGCAGGGAGCGCGAGGATCGCGTCGCGGCGCTGTTCGAGCGCGTCGGGCTCGGAAGCCGGCACATGGACTCCTATCCGCACGAGTTCTCCGGCGGCCAGCGCCAGCGCATCGGCATCGCCCGGGCGCTCGCACTCAATCCGGACCTGATCGTCGGGGACGAGCCGGTTTCGGCGCTGGACGTCTCCATTCAGGCGCAGATCATCAACCTGCTGATGGACCTCCAGGACGAGTTGAAGCTCTCCTACCTGTTCGTCGCGCACGACCTTGCGGTGGTCGAGCATATCAGCCACCGGGTGGCCGTCATGTATCTCGGCCGCATCGTGGAGATCACCGACAAGACCAGCCTTTTCGACACGCCGCTGCATCCCTACACGGAAGCGCTGCTCTCTGCCGTGCCGATGCCCAGGGCGCGGGCGCGCGGCCGAAAGCGGGTCATTCTGACCGGCGACGTTCCGAGCCCGATCAACCCGCCCTCGGGCTGCCACTTCCACGCGCGCTGCCCTTACGCGATGGCGCGCTGCCGCAGCGAGGTGCCGATGCTTCGGGAGGTGCAGTCCGGCCACTGGGCCGCCTGCCACCTGCATGACGGCACCGGCGCGGAGCCCGCAGCTGCCCTGGGGACGGCGGCTACCGCCTAGGTCGGTCAGACCGCGCCGCGCAGGCGCGGATCGAGAACGTCGCGGATGCCGTCGCCGAACAGGTTGAAGGCCAGAACGGTGATGGTGATCGCCACGCCCGGGAACAGCACCAGCCACCAGGGCGGCACGATGCCGGCATTCAGCGCGTCCGCCAGCATGTTGCCCCAGGTCGGCGCGGGCGGCGGGATGCCGACGCCGAGGAAGCCGAGCGAGGCTTCGATGATGATCGCGACGCCGAGATGCGTCGTCGCGAGGATCAGGTAGGGCGCCACGCACTGCGGCAGGATGTGGAAGAGCATGATGCGCATGTTGGAGGCGCCGAGGCTGCGCGCCGCCTCCACGAACGACATTTCCTTGAGCGACAGCACGACGGAGCGGATGACGCGCCCGCCGAACGGTATTCGGGTAATCGCGATGGCGATGATGACCGTCCCGGTGCCCGAGCCCAGCGCCATCGCGATCGCCATTGCGAGTATCAGGTCCGGAAATGACTGGAGAAACTCGATGATGCGCTGGCTGACAATGTCGAACCGCCCTCCGAGAAAACCGCATGCCAGGCCCCAGAACGACCCGAGCGTGGTGCCGAGCAGCACCGCCGCGAAGGCGACGATGAGCGAGGTGCGGCTACCGTGGATGACGCGGCTCAGCGTGTCGCGGCCGATCTGGTCCGTGCCGAACAGATGTTCTTCATAGGGCGCCTTCTGCATGCTCCGGAAATCGGACTTGAGCGGCGGATAGGGCGCGATCACCGGCGCGGCCACCGCCATGGCCACGATCAGGAGCGCAACGCAGCCCCAGAACGCCGACAGCGGAGAGCGGCGACCGAAGTGCCTGAGGCCGCCCCACACACGGGCCGGCAGCGGCTGCACAGCCCGGCGGGACTCCTCCGCGACCGGGGTTTCGGGCTGCACGGTCATTGGTATCTGATCCTCGGGTCGATCCAGGCGATGATGATATCGACGGTGATATTCAGCATCACGAACACCACGGCATAGAGGAAGACGAGATTCTGCATGACGAAGATGTCGCGCTCATTCACCGCCGTGAACATGGCGTAGCCGAGGCCCGGTGTGCCGAAGGCGCGCTCCACCGGGATCGACCCGGCCAGCACGAATCCCAGCAGGATGCCCGACAGCGTGATGACCGGGAGCAGCGCATTGGGCAGCGCGTGGAGGCTGACTACGAGGCGCCCGTTGAGGCCCTTGGCCCTGGCGGTGCGCACATAGTCCTCGCGGATCACCTCCAGCAGGCTGGAGCGGGCCATGCGCGCGATGTAGGCGGCTTGGCCGAGCGCGAGCACGAACGCAGGCCCGATGATGATCTGCAGCACCGTTCCGGGGTCTTCGAACAGCCCTGCCCCGCCGGCCGTCTGGGGCGCGCGGTAGCCGAAGCCGAACAGCAGGCCCAGCACGATGAGCATGCCGAGCCAGAACCCCGGCACGGCGAGGCAGGTGATCGAGATCACGCGGGCGGTGTTGTCGGCGGCGGTATTGGGGCGCAGCGCGCTGATGATGGCCACCGGGATGCCGAGAATCCACGAGAGGATGACCGACAGGATGGCGATCTGGGCCGTCAGCGGCCCGCGGCGCAGCACCATCTCGCCGACGCTTTCGGCGCGGAAAAACGAGCGGCCGAGCTCGCCCCGCACAATGTCCAGGATCCAGTTGAGGTACTGGACGATCAGCGGGTCGGCGAGGCCGAGCTCCTCCATGTAGCTCTGCCGCTGCGCCTCGGTGAGCTTGGTCATGCCCTCCGGGCCGAAAATGGCCGTCAGCGGATCGCCCGGCATGATACGCATGATGAGGAACACGATGATCGACACGCCGAACACCGTAATCCCGCCGAACGCAAACCGGCGCACGATATAGCTATACATCCGGTTCCCGCCAGCCGCGCATCGTGACGAACGCCCTCCCCTCGTTCCGCCCGGCAGACTGCGTGCTGGGCGACGGTACTGTCAAGGCGCTGACGGCCCGGACGCCGTTCAGCGCAGGTGGCAGGCGACTGTGTGGCCGGGCGCGATTTCGCGCAGCGCCGGGGATTCGACCCGGCAGCGCTCTTCGGCATAAGGACAGCGCGTGTGGAAATGGCAGCCGGAGGGCGGGTTGATCGGGCTCGGCACGTCGCCCTGGAGCACCATCTTCTTGCGGCGGAGCCGTGGGTCCGGCACCGGCACGGCCGACAGGAGCGCTTCCGTATAGGGGTGCTGCGGGTCGGTGAAGAGGGTGCGCTTGTCGGTGTATTCCACGATGCGGCCGAGATACATGACCGCGATCCGGTGGCTGATATGTTCGACCACCGCGAGGTCGTGGGCCACGAACAGGTAGGAAAGCCGGAACTCGTTCTGGAGGTCCATCAGCAGGTTGATGACCTGCGCCTGGATGGACACATCGAGCGCCGAGACCGGCTCGTCGCCGACGATGAGCTTCGGGTTCAGCGCCAATGCGCGGGCAATGCCGATGCGCTGGCGCTGGCCGCCGGAGAACTCGTGCGGAAAGCTCTTCATCTGGGCGCGGCTGAGCCCCACCCGCTCGAACAGCTCCGCGACCCGTTCCTCCCGTTCGGCGGCGCTGCCGAGGCCGTGGACCCGCAACAGCTCGCCCACGATGTCGCCCGCCGACATGCGCGGATTGAGCGAGGAATACGGGTCCTGGAAGATGATCTGCATCTCGCGGCGCACGGAGCGCATGTCGGTCTTGCCGAGATCGGTCACGTCGCGGCCGTTGAGGCGGATCGTGCCCTCGGTCGGGTCGATCAGCCGCAGAACGGTGCGCCCGACCGTGGACTTGCCGCAGCCGGACTCGCCGACGAGCCCCAGCGTCTCGCCGGGGCCGATATGGAAGCTCACGCCATCGACGGCATAGACCTTGCCGATATTGCGGGAGAGCAGCCCCTTCTTGACCGGGAAGTGCTTCTTCAGCCCCTCCACTTCCAGCACGGGAGGCTGGACGGCGGTTTCCGCGGCGGCGTTCACGAGGCGGCTCCGAACAGGCGCTCGGAGTGCCAGCAGGCGGCCCAGTGGCCGGGCTGCTTTTCCAGATAGGGCGGATATTCCGCGCGGCAGCGGTCGTCCGCAAAGCGGCAGCGGGGCGCGAAGGCGCAGCCGGGCGGCAGGTTGTTCAGCGGCGGCACGATGCCCGGAATCTCCTCGAGGCGGTCCACGGCGGACTCCTCGCCGCTCATGATGGCGAGGCGCGGCACCGAGGCCATCAGGCCGTGCGTGTAGGGGTGCATCGGGTTGGAGAACAGCGGCACGACATCCGCTTCCTCCACCTTCCGGCCCGCATACATCACGATGATGCGCTGCGTCGTTTCCGCCACGACGCCGAGGTCGTGGGTAATCAGGATGACGGCCGTGCCCAGCTCCTGCTGCAGCCGGACGATGAGGTCGAGTATCTGCGCCTGGATGGTGACGTCGAGCGCCGTGGTCGGCTCGTCGGCGATCAGCACCTTCGGGTTGCAGGCGAGCGCCATCGCGATCATCGCCCGCTGGCGCATGCCGCCGGAAAGCTGGTGCGGATATTCCCTCGCGCGCTGCGCAGGTTCGGGAATGCGCATCATGTCGAGCATCTCCACCGCCCGCGACAGCGCCTCCGCCCGGCTCAGGTCCCGGTGCAGGATCAGCGCCTCGGCGATCTGGTAGCCGATGGTCAGCACCGGGTTGAGCGAGGTCATCGGCTCCTGGAAGATCATGGAGATGTCATTGCCGCGCACGAGGCGCATCGCCGCCTCGTCGAGGTCCAGCAGATCGCGTCCGTCCAGGGTCACGCGGCCGCCGATGATGCGGCCCGGCGGGTCCGGCACGAGGCGCATGACGGAAAGCGCCGTGATGCTCTTGCCGCAGCCGGACTCGCCCACGATCCCGAGCGTCTCGCCCTTGCGCAGGTTGAAGGAGACCCCGTCCACGGCCTTGACGATGCCCTGGCGCGTGTAGAACCAGGTTTGCAGGTCCTTCACCTCCAGCGCGCTGTCCCCGGCCGGCGCTTCCGTCGTCGTCGCCGCTCCCTCGTCGAGGGCGGGCATGGTGTCGGAGGTCATGTCTCGCACCCCATGTTCCGGCTCAGCTCCGCTGCCGCGGGTCGAGAATGTCGCGAACGGCATCCCCGAACAGGTTGGTGCCGAACACGGCGAGGCTGATCGCAATGCCCGGGAAGATCACCAGCCAGGGCGCGACGCGCACATACTCCGCGGCCGACTCCGACAGCATCCGGCCCCAGGACGGGTGCGGCTCCGGCACGCCGAGGCCGAGGAAGGAAAGCGACGCCTCGACCAGGATCGCGGAGCCCAGCTGCGCCGTGAACAGCACGATCAGCGGCGCCAGCGTGTTCGGCAGCACATGGCGAACGGCGACCCGGAGCTCGCTCATGCCCGCCGCCCGCGCCGCTTCGACGAAGGGCATTTCCCGGAGCGACAATGTGCTCGACCGCACCACGCGCGCCACATTGGGCACGAGCGGTATCGAAATCGCGATGATGGTGTTTTCCAGCGACGGCCCGAGCGAAGCCGCCATGACAAGCGCCAGCACGAGCAGTGGCAGGGCCTGCATGATGTCGATGAGGCGCTGCATCAGCAGGTCGAACCAGCCGAGCAGATAGCCCGACATGAGGCCGATCACGATGCCGATCACGCCGCCGAGCAGGATCGAGGCGACGCCGACGGTCAGCGAGATGCGCGCGCCGTGGATGATGCGGCTCAGCACGTCCCGGCCCATCATGTCCGCGCCCATGAGGAATGCGGCGCCCGGCTCCTTCAGCGAGTCCGGAGCGGAGGTGTGCAACGGATCGCGAGGCGCAAGGGCGTCGGCGAACAGCGCAGACAGCACGAAGACCACCACAATCGCAGCGCCGATGGCGCCCAACGGGTGCTGGCGCATGTAGAAAACGAGCCGGCTCCAATGGCCGGAAACATTCGCGCCGGCGCGCGTGAGTTCGGCCTGATGGTCGATTTCAGCCATCGTGGCGCTCCGGGAACAGAGAGTCGGCGGGTCGCTCAGTCGGCATATTTGATCCTCGGGTCGAGCACCGCGTAGAGCATGTCCACCAGGAAGTTGATGAGCACGGTCACGAGCGCAATCAGCATCACGAGGTTCTGCACGATCGGGTAGTCGCGCATCAGGATCGCCTCGACCAGGAAGTGGGCGACGCCGGGTATGTTGAAGACCGTCTCGGTGATGATGAGCCCGCCGATCAGGAAGGCGGCCTCGATGCCGATGATGGTTGTCACCGGCAGCACCGCGTTCTTGAGCGCGTGGTGGTAGTTGACGGAGTTGTCGGTCGCCCCCTTGGAGCGCGCCGTGCGGATATAGTCCTGGCGCATCACTTCCAGCATGGAGGAGCGCGTAAGCCGCATGATGAGCGCGGACGACCGGAAGCCGACCGCGGCGGCCGGGATGCTGTAGAGCAGCAGTTCGTCCCACAGATTTTCCGGCGGGTCCGTATAGATCGGGATCGTGCCCGCATACTGCACGAAGGCCATCAGGATCAGCAGGGCGAGCCAGAAGGACGGCAGCGAAAGCCCGCTCAGCGATATGCAGCGCAGGATGTAGTCCATCGCAGAGTTCTGGCGCACGGCGCTGATGACGCCGAGCGGAAGGCCGAACAGGACCGAGAAGAAGAGCGAGAGCGCGGCGAGCTTGGCGGTGATCGGGATACGCGGCTGCAACTCGTCCACCACCGGCATCTCCGACACATAGGAGAAGCCGAGGTCCCAGACGATCAGCCCTCGAATCCATTCGTAATACTGGACCGGTATCGGCTGGTCGAGGCCGAGCTCGCGCTCGATATTGGCCTTCTCCTCCGGGTCCACGAACCCGGCGGAGTCGAACATGATGTCGGCGATATTGCCGGGCATCAGCCGCAGCAGCACGAAGATGATGATCGACATCCCGACAAGCGTCAGGATCATCAGCAGGAAGCGCTTGACGATATAGGCGCTCAAGGCTTGCCCCCTCTTGCCCGTGCTCCAGGCAGCAGATCGATTGCAGGAAAACCGGGGCGCCTCAAGGGACGCCCCGGCTCATCGCATGGTGCAAGGGTCCGGCTACTTGTCGAGCCAGACGTCTTCCAGGCGCCAGTTGTTGTAGAGGCTGTTCACATGCGTGACGAAGCCCTTGACGTAAGGCTGCCAGCAATTGGCTCCCTTGCTGTGCATGATCATCGGCCTTGCCGCATCTTCCTGCAGCTTCTTGTCGATCTCCCAGACGAGCTTCCTGCGCTCTTCCTGGTCGGTCATCATCGACTGCTTCTCGAACAGCGCCTCCATCTCCTCCTTGCAGTAGCCCGTGTAGTTCCGCTGCGAGCCGCAGGAGTAGTTCTCGTAGAAGTTGGAGTCCGGGTCGTCCACGCCCGATCCTGTCAGGTTCAGGCCGACCATGTAGTCCTTGCGGGCGACCTTGGCGTGCCAGTTGCTGGTCTCGACCGTGTCGAGTTCGGCGGCAATATGGATATGCTTCAGGTGGTCGATCAGGATGACGGCCGCATCGCGATAGACCGCGATATTGCGGGTCGATACCTTCACTTCAAGCGGCTTGTCGGGCCCGTAGCCGAGGCCCTCCATGATCTTGCGGCCCTCCGCCCGGTTCGCCTCGATATCCGGGCCGTAACCGGCCACCTTCTCCAGGACTTCCGGAGGCATGCCCCAGACGCCCGACGGCGGCGGCATCATCGCTCCGCCCGCCACAGCCTCTCCGTCGGCGAGGATGTCGATGAACGCCTGCCGGTCGATCGCGAACACCATGGCCTTGCGGATGTCCGCATTGTCGAAGGGCGGATTGTCCTGGTTCACGATCAGATTGTAGCTGACATTGGTCGTGACCAGTTCGCAGACCGCGTGCGGCGCTTGCGACCGGACGTCCTTCAGCAGCGGAACGGTGACATCGACATTGAAGGTCATGTCGAATTCGCCGGCGATGAAGGCCAGCACACGGGTCGCACGGCTCTTGATGATCGTCCACTCATGCCCGTCGAGATGCGGCTTGCCTTCCTTCCAGTAGTTGTCGTTCTTCGTGAACTTCACATGCTCGTTCTGCTTGAGGCTCACGAATTTGAACGGACCGGTGCCGATCGGGTTCGTCCGCATCTTCTTCGGCGGCACATGGCAGGGATAGACCGGCGAATAGCCTGAGGCCAGCAGCGCGATGAAGGCCGGCTGGCGGCGCTTCAGATGGAAGGTCGCCTCATGGTCGCCGTTCGTGGTGATTTCCTCGAGGTTCTTGTACCAGGCCTTGCGCGGGTTCTTGCGCAGCTTCGCCTTGCTCTTGCCGAGCACGAGCTCCCAGGTGCATTTGACATCCGCCGAGGTGAATGGCTTGCCGTCGTGCCACTGCACGCCCTCACGCAGCTTGAAGGTGAGCTCGGTGCCGTCACCGTTCCAGCTCCAGCTCTCGGCGAGGTCCGGCACGATGGTGTCCAGGCTGTTCTTCGCCACGTCCTGCTTGTACATGACGAGGTTGTTGAAGACGCCCATGTAAGGCGAGACCGTCGAGTTGGTCGCCTCCTCGTGGATCGAGCCGCTGGGCGGCGTGCCGCGATGGTAGAATTTCAGGACGCCGCCGTCCTTCTGCGCGAGCGCCGTCCCGGCATAGCCCGCGAGCATTGCCACGCCGAGGCCAAGCGCCGCGGCGCGTGTCAGATAACCCATGCTTGTATCCCTCCCGGTTAGCATGACGCCGCAAGGATTATGTCGGCCCCGCTCCGTTCTGCCAACCCATTCCACCAGGGCTGTCGTTAGCACATGATCTGTTCGGGTTCCCGGGAGAGCGGGGCCGCTTGTCCTTCTTCAGCGACGCCCGCAACAGGGAGGGTTTGCAAAAGCGAACTTCCGGGCTAACTTTGCATCGGGCTCCGGGATGCAGCTTGAGCAGCGGAGCCGGAACGGCGCGAGTTTGAGGCCATTGGCCGGGCGCCGTGTATGACCGCCTCTAGATACAGAGTGCAGATGAAACAAAACATGCCACCTCGGCGCTCACGCGGCCGTAACAATATGCGCAGCGGGCGTGCACCCGCCCACCGCAACCAGGCTCTCGAAAGCAATGGACCGGAAGGACGGGTGCGCGGCACTGCGCAGCAGATCCTCGACCGCTATCTGGCGATGGCGCGCGACGCGCAGTCCAGCGGTGATTCGGTGCTGGCCGAAAACCTGTTCCAGCATGCCGAACACTATCAGCGCCTCGTAGCCCAGTTTGCGCCGCCCCCGGCGCAGCAGCAGCCGCAGCAGGCGCCCGCAGAGGCCCCGCGCAGCGGCGACGCGGCTCAGGAAGCCGAGGCCGAGGCCCGGCCCGACCGCGAAGCCGCCGACAGGTCGTCCGAAGCCGAGGGAAGCGAGTCGGGCGGCGTTCGCCCCCGCCGCCGCCGCCGCCAGCGCAACGCTCCGGTCGAGGAGGCTGCCGCAGAGTCCGGCGCGGCGACACCGGCGGCGGAAGGCGCTCCGGCCGAAGAAGCGGCGGCCGGCGCGGCCTGACTTCCGGTTCCACGCGGACGCGGCGCATCTTCTTGCAGGCGCCGCCGGCGGTTCCCATATCCGTCTTCGAGCGGGAGCGGCGCGCAGGTTGCGGTCCTCCCGCCAGAGGCTCGCGTCTGGAGACGGAGACGGACATATGGACTTCGAGACTTACACCGAGCGCGCGCGTGGATTTGTCCAGGCCGCGCAAAGCATGGCGCTGGCCGCCGGGCACCAGCGTTTCGTTCCCGAACACATCCTCGAGGTCATGCTCGACGACCCGGAGGGCATGGCTGCCGGCCTGATCGAACGCGCGGGCGGCGACCCTGCAAAGGCTCAGGCAGCGGTCGGGAAAGCGCTCGCGGCGCTGCCGGTCGTCAGCGGCTCGGGCGCAAGTGGGCTGCATCTGGCGCCGGAGACCGCGCGGCTGTTCGAGACCGCCCGCAAGGCGGCGCAAAAGGCCGGCGACAGCTTCGTCACCGTCGAGCGCCTGCTCCAGGCGATGGCGATGGGGCGCGGTCCGCTCGGCGAAGCGGGCGTGGACGCCAGGGGGCTGGAGCGCGTCATAGCCGAGCTCCGCAAGGGACGCACGGCCGACAGCGCCAATGCGGAGGCCGGGTTCGATGCACTCGCCAGATACGCCCAGGACCTGACCGAGGCGGCGCGCGCCGGCAAGCTCGACCCCGTGATCGGGCGCGACGAGGAAATCCGGCGCGCGATCCAGGTGCTCTCCCGGCGCACCAAGAACAATCCCGTGCTGATCGGCGAGCCCGGCGTCGGCAAGACCGCCATCGCCGAGGGCCTCGCCCAGCGGATCGTCAATGGCGACACGCCCGAAGGGCTGCGGGACAAGCGGTTGATCGCGCTCGATCTGGGCGCCCTGATCGCCGGCGCGAAATATCGCGGCGAGTTCGAGGAACGGCTGAAAGCCGTCCTCGCCGAGATCAGGGCGGCGGAAGGCGAGATCGTCGTGTTCATCGACGAGTTGCACACACTGGTCGGCACCGGCAAGGCCGATGGCGCGATGGACGCCTCCAACATGCTCAAGCCCGCACTCTCCCGCGGCGAACTGCATTGCATCGGCGCGACGACGCTCGACGAGTACCGCCAGCATATCGAGAAGGACGCGGCACTCGCGCGGCGTTTCCAGCCGGTGTTCGTCGGCGAGCCCGATGTGGAGGACACGATCTCGATCCTGCGCGGGCTCAAGGAGAAATACGAGGTCCACCATGGCGTCCGCATCACCGACGGCGCGCTTGTGGCGGCGGCGACCCTGTCCAACCGCTACATCACCGACCGCTTCCTGCCCGACAAGGCCATCGACCTGGTGGACGAGGCGGCGAGCAGGCTCCGGATGCAGATCGATTCCAAGCCGGAAGCCATCGACGAGCTCGACAGGCGGATCATCCAGCTGAAGATCGAGCGCGAAGCCCTGAAGAAGGAAACCGACGATGCCGCGCGCGGACGCCTGGAGAGGCTGGAACAGGAACTGGCCGGCCTTGAGGAACGCTCCGGCGCACTAACCCTGCAATGGCGGCAGGAGAAGGACGCCATCGACGGCGCCAAAGGGCTGAAGGAAGAGCTGGAGCGCGCCCGGCTGGAACTGGAGGCCACCCAGAGGCGCGGCGAACTGGAGCGCGCCAGCGAGTTGCGCTTCGCCGTCATCCCGGACCTGGAGAGGCGCATCTCCGATACCGACGGGCGGCGGGAAGGCCGCCTGCTGGACGAGGAGGTCAGCGGCGAGCATGTCGCGGGCGTCGTCTCGCGGTGGACCGGCGTGCCCGTGGCGCGGATGCTCGAAGGCGAGCGCGAGAAGCTCCTGCAGATGGAAGAACGCCTGCACGCGCGCATCGTCGGCCAGGACCAGGCTGTCACGGCCGTCGCGGAAGCGGTGCGCCGGGCGCGGGCCGGCCTGCACGATCCGACGCGGCCGGTGGGCTCGTTCCTGTTCCTCGGGCCGACCGGCGTCGGCAAGACGGAGCTTTGCAAGGCGCTGGCCGAGTTCCTGTTCGATGACGACACCGCGATGCTGCGTCTCGACATGTCCGAATACATGGAAAAGCATGCCGTCTCCCGCCTGCTCGGCGCTCCTCCCGGCTATGTCGGCTACGAGGAGGGCGGGTCGCTGACCGAATCCGTGCGCCGGCGCCCGTATCAGGTCGTGCTGTTCGATGAGGTGGAGAAGGCGCATCCCGACATCTTCAACGTGCTGCTCCAGGTGCTCGACGACGGGCGCCTGACGGACGGGCACGGCCGGACGGTGGACTTTCGCAACACCATACTCGTCATGACGTCCAATCTCGGCAGCGAGATGTTTGCGGAGGCGAGCGAATCCACGATGCACGGGCCGCTCGTGGACCGGGTGATGAATGTCGTGCGCGGCCATTTCCGGCCGGAGTTCCTGAACCGGCTGGACGAGATGGTCGTCTTCCACCGCCTGGAGCGCGGGCACATGGCCGGCATCGTCGCGATCCAGCTCGAGGACCTGCGCAAGCTGCTGGCCGCGCGCGACATCGAGCTCGATCTCGAGCCGGCTGCGGTGGACTGGCTGGCGGAGACCGGCTTCGACCCGGTCTATGGCGCGCGCCCGCTGAAGCGCGTGATCCAGACCCACCTCCAGAACACCCTCGCAAAGCAGATTCTGGAGGGCAAGGTGGAAGACGGCGACCGCGTGGAAGTCGGCGTCGAGGGAGGCGGGCTGACAATCCGCGCCGCCCGCCCGGCGGCGGACGCGGCGTGACGGGCACTGGGAACACTGTCATTTGCCGAAAAAAATTCATTTCGGCAATTGACGGTGTATTTTTCCGATGATATATGTTCTTCACCAGAACACAGCATCGGAGTAAACCAAATGAAATCCATCTCCACCGAGATGAGCCGCATTGCCGAAGGCCTGCCGTCCAAGTCGGCGAAAATTCGCGCGCTCGACGCCGCCGGCTACAAGCGTGCGGACATCGCGCGATTCCTCGACATAAGCTATCAGTTCGTGCGGAACGTATTGGTCAGGGAGCCGCCGAAGTCCGAACTGCCTCGACCGGCCGAGTCGAACGACCCCGGCGATGTCGAATCGCAAAAATTGCGTATCGCCGATGACGGGCGCGTCGTCATCCCGGCGGAGATGCGCAGGGCGATGCTGGTCGATGAAACCGGCATGATCACCGCGCGGATCGTGGACGGAGAGTTGCGGGTGCTGACGCCGAAAGCGGCGCTTCGCTCCTTGCAGCGGATGGTGCGGGAAGCGTCGCCCGGCGGCGTCTCGATGGCGGACGAGTTGATCGCCGAGCGCCGCGCCGAGGCGCGGCGCGAGGACGGCGAATGAGCGTTGTCCTCGATGCTTCCGCCCTGCTTGCCGTCATCGAGGGCGAGCCCGGAGCGGAAACGGTCGAAGATGCACTGGCGGATGGCGCGATCAGCGCCGTCAATTTCTCGGAAGTCGTCGCGAAGCTCGTGGACCGCGGTCTTGGCAATGAGAACGTCGTCGCCAGAATGAGCGCGTTTTCGCCTGCCGTTCACGACTTCGATGCGGCGCAGGCATGGCGCGCCGGGTTGCTTCGCCGCGAGACGCGGACGCGTGGCCTGTCGCTCGGCGATCGCGCCTGCCTGGCTTTGGCGGAGTTGCTGGAGGCGCCGGCGATGACAATGGATCGCGCCTGGGCCGCGCTGGACCTTGAAATTGCGATCGTTGTCCCCCGGTGACCTTGCTGCCCGTCACTCGCCCCTGAAGTTCGGGCGACGTTTTTCGACGAAAGAGGCGACGCCTTCGGCGAAGTCGGCGCTCATCCGCAGCCGGCCGTAAGCCTGGCCCTCGATCTCCATGGCCTGTTCGAGCGGCGCGTTCTCACCGGCGTTGAACACCTGCTTCAGCGTGCGCTGGGCGAGCGGGGAGAAACGGCGCAACTCCTTGACCAGAGCATCCGTCGCCGTTTCGAGGTCGGAGTCCTCGACAAGCTCGCAGGCGAGGCCCCAGTCATAGGCCTCCTGCCCCGTGATCCTGCGCGCGCGCATCGCCACGTTCTTGGCGCGCGAAATGCCGATCATGCGTTGCAGCCGGGCCGAGCCGCCGGAGCCCGGAATCATGCCGAGATTGATCTCGGGCAGCGCCATGCGCGCCGTCTTGCCGGCAATGCGGAAGTCGCAGGCGAGCGCGAGCTCGAAGCCCACGCCCATGCAGAAGCCGCGTATCGCGGCGATCACCGGCTTGGAGCAGCGCTCGGCCGCGGCGATGTTCTTGTGAAGCTGCGAAACGGTCTCCGGGCTTGCTTCCATGAAGCCCGGAATATCGCCGCCGCTGGTGAAATGCTCGCCCTCCCCCCGGACCACGACCACGCGCACCGCCGGGTCGCGGTCGAACGCCTCGAAGGCCGCGCGCAGAAGCGGGCGCTGCGCCATCCGCACGACATTGAGCGGCGGGCGGTCGAGCACGATGTCGGCGCGTTCGTTCTCCGGATCGAGTTCGATGCGGAACCCGTCGCTCTCTGGTTTCATGGCCGGTTGCCGTCCCTTGTCTTCGATATTCTCAATAGCCGAGCCGCCGGTCCCGGGCGGCGTCGCGCGGGTCGCGGTCTTCCGGCGCGCCGTGCCCGCCGCCGCCGGAGGTCTGGAGCAGGATGCGGTCGCCGCGGCGCACCGGCAGGTTCGAGACCTTGGAGCCGAGTTCGATCGCTTCGCCGTCGCGCGTCAGCACGGAGCGCCCGGGCGCCCCCGCGCCGCCGCCGGCAAGCCCGTAGGGCGGAACCCGGAAGCGCTCGTAGTTGGTGGAAAACATGCCTTCCTCGGCATCCAGCCGGAACTCGCGCCGGAGGCCGAGGCCGCCGCGCCGCTTTCCTTCTCCCCCGCTGCCGGGCGCGAGGCCGTATTCGGTGACGGTGAGGGGGTAGAGGCTTTCCACCATCTCGATCGGCGTGTTGGCGAGATTGTGCAGGCAGGCCGAGAGGGCATTCGCCCCGTCGGCCTCGGGATGCGCGCCCCAGCCGCCGACCTCGATGTCGAAATAGACCTCCGGCCGGCCCGAGCGCCCTTTGAGCCCCAGCGCATAGACATAGCTGACGCCGTAATAGGCGGCCGAGACACGCTCCGGCGCGGCCCGGCCGAGCGCGCCCAGAACAGTGGTGACGATCCGGTGCGCCGTGGCCATGCGGTTCGCCACCGGCGCGGGCGGCAGGGCGTTGCAGATCGTGCCCTCGCGCGCCGTGATCCCGACCGGCCGGTAGGCGCCGGAATTCGCCGGAACCTCGACGCCCGCGGCGCACATGAAGGCGCAATAGACCGCCGATTTCGACATGTTGAGCGTGCAGTTGACCGGCCCCGCAGCCTGTGGGCCCGACCCCGAGAGGTCGACCTCCGCCGTCTCGCCGTCGATGCGGACCTCGGCAGCGATGAGGCGCGGCTCCTCCGTGATGCCGTCGTCGTCCACGTAATCCTCGAAGCGGTAGGTGCCGTCCGGAATGCCCGCTATGGCCGACCGCATCGCGGCTTCCGAGCGGTCGAGAATGCGGTCGGTCGCGGCCTGCAACCGCTCGGGCCCGAACCGCTCCGCCAGCCTCAGCACGCCGGCAGCGCCGATGTCGAGCGAGGCGAGCTGCGCCTCGAAATCGCCGCGCACCTTCTCAGGCTCGCGGGTATTGGCATAGAACACGCCCAGCAGCGCCATGTTGGGCCGGCCGGCCTCCACCACCTTGCAGGGCGGAATCCGGAGCCCTTCCTGGTAAATCTCGCGCGCCCCGGCGTCGTAGCTGCCGGGCGCGCCGCCGCCGACATCGGTGTGGTGGGTCAGCGTGCCGGTAATCGCGATCCGCCGGCCCTGGAAATAGACCGGCTTGAAGGTCAGCACGTCGGGCAGGTGCTGGCCGCCGGCGTAGGGGTCGTTGGTGACGATGACGTCGCCCTCCCGCCACTCCGCCAGCGGAATGGGCCCCGCAAGGATGCCTTCAAGGCAGGTCGCCATGGAGTTCAGGTGGATGGCGATGCGCGCCGACTGGGCGACATTCCGTCCCTCCGCATCGAACACGGCGGTCGAATAGTCGAGCGTCTCGCGGACGACGGTGGACCGGGCCGTGCGCCAGATGGTGACATTCATGTCTTCCGCCGCCGCGACCAGCGCGTTGCGGATGATCTCGATATCGATGGGGCTCAGGTCGGTCATGGCCCTTCTCCCCCGCGCCGTGCAACCAGATCGCCCCTAGGCGACATCGCCAGACGCCATCCCGGCGGGACCAGCAGCGTCGCATGGGCTTCCTCGACGATGGCAGGCCCCTCGACCGCTTCCGGCAGGCGGTCGCGGTCATAGACCGGCAGCATTCGCCAGCCGCCGCCTGTCCAGACGCGCCGCTCGCCCTTCGGCCCGGTATCCATCGGGGCGGGCGGCCTTATCGACGGCTTGGGCAGCAGGCCCCTGGCGGTGGCGCGCAGGGTCACGATCTCCACCGGCGCGCCGCGGTCCGAATGCGCATAGCGCGCCTGGTGGAGGTCGTGGAAATCCTCGACAAGCCGCGCGAGCGACGGCGCATCGGGCCGTACACCGTCCCAGGGAACCAGCAATTCGTACGCCTGGCCGCGATAGCGCATGTCGGCCGCCAGACGGATATGGCGCGCATCCTCCGCAATGCCGTCTGCGGCAAGCAGCGCATGGCCTTCCGCAACCAGCTCGGCCGCGAGGCCGGCCAGCGCCGGCAACGCGCCCTCGTCCGCATCGAGCAGGCGCGAGCGCGCTACATCGTGCGCGATGTCGGCAGTCAGGATACCGCGCGCCGAGAAAGTGCCGGGGTCGCGCGGGAACACGACCTCCGCCATCTCCAGCTCTTCGGCGAGGCTGACGGCATGCAGTCCGCCCGCCCCGCCGAACGCGGCAATGGCAAAATCGCGCGGGTCCGCGCCTTTCTCGAACAGGCTGAGCTTGATCGCCGAAGCCATATGCGCGTTGACGACCGCCAGGATACCCTCCGCGGCCTCCTCGATACCGAGGCCGAGCGGGCCCGCCACCCGCCCGGCGACGGCGGCGCCCGCAAGGTCCGCATGGAGCTTCAGCGCGCCGCCCAGGAAGAAGTCCGGGTCCAGGCGTCCGAGCACGATATTGGCGTCGGTGACGGTCGGCTCCGCGCCGCCCTTGCCATAGGCGGCGGGTCCCGGATCGGCACCCGCGCTTCGCGGTCCCACGCTGAGGGCCCCTCCGGCGGCCACGGACGCGATGGAACCGCCGCCGGCCCCGATGGTACGCATCTCCACCATCGGCAGGCGCACCGGCAGGCCGTCGATCTCGCCTTCCGTCACGACCGTGCTTTCGCCGTCCCGGACCACCGACACATCGAAACTGGTGCCGCCCATATCGACCGCCACCAGGTTCGGCCGCCGAAGCGTCTGCGCGAGTTCGGCCGCCGCCGTCGCCCCGCCCGAAGGCCCGGAGAGCAGCAGCCGAACGGGCAGTCGCGACGCCTGGGCGGGCGTCGTCACGCCGCCGTTGGACTGGACGAGATAGAGGCGCGCCGCGAGCCCGGCTTCGCGAAGCCTCGCCTCCAGCCGCTCCAGATAGACCCGCACCACCGGCACGAGCAGCGCGTTGAGCACCGTGGTCGAAGCCCGCTCGAATTCCCGGATTTCGGGGCTGACCTCCGATGACAGGGACACCGGAATTCCAGGCGCCGCTTCCGCCAGAATCTCCGCCGCGCGGCGCTCATGCGCGGGATCGCGGTAGGCATGGAGAAATGCGACGGCGACGGCGCCGATGCCGGCTTCCGACAGGGTCCGCGCCACCCCGGCGACGGCATCCTCGTCGAGGGGCGTTTCCACGCTTCCGTCCCAGCGCATCCGCCCTGCAACGCCGTACCGCCGGTCGCGGGGAACCAGCACCGTCTGCGGCGCCGGCTTCAGCGTGTAGGGCTCGCGGCGCACATGCCGGCCGATCTCCAACACATCCGCGAACCCTTCGTTGGCGATCAGCGCGCCGTCAGGCAGCCTGCGTTCCAGAACGGCATTGGTGGCGATGGTCGTGCCATGCAGGACGAACCCGACCTCCCCCGGCTCGAAGCCGAGGCGTTCCGCCGCTTCGGCGATACCGGCGAGCAGCCCTTCGGACGGATCGGCCGGCGTGGTCGGCGTCTTGAGGGCGTGGACTTCGCCGGTCTGCCCGTCCAGAACCATCAGGTCGGTGAAGGTACCGCCGACATCCACGCCGATGCGGTAGCGCACCTGAAAGTCTGCCATGCAAGCCCTCAATGATCGAAAATTACGGGTGTCGGCCGAGGGGTCCCGCACCGTTCAAGCATCCGGTTGCCGTCAGTGCGAGTAGCCCCTGAGCCGATGGTAGCTCTCGACCTGCTCCGGCGTGAGTTCGCGGGTGACTTCGATGTGCGCAAGCAGGTGGATGGCCCTCAATTCCCCCTGCATGACTCCGAGGTGCCTGGTCACCTGCGTCACGTTTGCGGCTGTCGGTCCGCCCGACGCGAACAGGCCTGCGAGGCGGTGTTCCGCCGCCAGAATGGTCTCGCCCTTCGCGACCGCCTGCGCCTTCATCTTCTCGTAAATTGCCTCGATGCGGCGGAACTGCTTGTCGGCAAGGCCGAGCTCCATCTTGAGTTCGAGAAGGTGCCTCGGCCCCGGAAAGCGGTTGAGCTCCGCCGCCCGCGCAAGGCCCATGCCGTCTCCTTCCCTCAGCTCGCGGACCTCCTCGGCCGTAAGGCTGGGGATTTCGGCGCTTTGTCCGTGCGCATAGGGCGAAGTCCCGTGCGCATGCTGCGCCGACGCCGACGCCGAAATCAGGGCGATGACGCAGACCGGGGCAAGAGATTTGAGCAAGCGGGTCGCAGTCTTCATCGGTCCCTCCGAATCCCGTGGCGGTTCGATTGACCGCGACTATGCCCGCCCCGGTGTCCCGAGGCCAGACCGCGACAACGGAGCGTCAGCCCCACATTACCACGCCGTAAGGGTCCAAGAGCGGTTTTCGCCGGATGCAGGCCGGGACGAGATGCGTGGCGTCAACTGCGGGCGGCGGCGTTCGGGGCGGGCTTGCGGCGCCATGCGACGCGGCGCTTGCGCCCGAGGCCGTGGCGTTTCAGGAAGCGCTGCAGCGAGGCCGTGCCGAAGACCAGGCCCTCGGCGGCGAGCGCCCGCTGCAGCGCGCGGACGGAGAGGTCCGGCCGGTCCTCCAGGAGGCGGAAAATCCGCTCCCGCTCCGGTTCGGTCCGCGACGGGCGGCCGCTCCTCGGGGCGTCGAGCAGGTGGCCGCGCTGCCGGTAGCGCCCGACCCACCGCCGGACGCTCGATGCGGCCACGTCGAAGTGCCGGGCCGCGGCCTCGCCGCTCATCCGCCCCTCCAGCACCGCGGCGACCGCCCGGCGGCGCAAGTCCTGGCCGACGGGTCTGCCCCGTCTCCGCTCTGTCAATATATCCGCCATCCGTTCCTCCCCGACCGCGCCCGGCCCTTTATGTTCTCTAACGGAACATTGCGCCGCCGCGCCCGGCCGGCGCGCGCAGCTTCCCCGTCTGCCGCCCCCGGCGCCTTCAGCCGTCCCAATCCCGTCGCATGGCCGCA
>JAJECZ010000246.1 GCA_022821735.1 Alphaproteobacteria bacterium
GCCTGTTTCCTGCCGGCCCGCCTCTCGGCGCTGCTGCTCATGGGCGCGGCGTTCTGCTTTCGCCGGGCGAGTCCGCTCGGCGCATGGCGCGCCGTGCTCAACGACGCGCACCGGCACCGCTCGCCGAATGCCGGCTGGCCGGAGGCGGCGATGGCCGGCGCGCTCGGCCTCGCGCTTGCCGGCCCCCGGCGCTACGGCGGAAGAACGGTTCAGGACGCCTGGATGGGGCGGGGCCGCAGTCGCGCGACATCGCAGGATATCCGCCGCGCATTACGCCTCTTCATCGCTGCCTGCGCGCTGCACGCCTGCCTGCTGGCCGCGCTATGGGCCGCCGGATGACGGCCGGCGAGGGGATGGGTCAACCCAGCAGGGGCGCCAGGATCTCGTCGAGTTCATCTGCGGTCAGCGCGCCCGGATGTTTGCGTCCGTCAATGATGAAACTCGGCGTCGAATCGATCTTGTAATCCTCCTGGCCGTCCAGTCGTTCCTGGATGATCTTTTCCAGTCCCGCCTCGTCCTGGATGCAACCGATCGCGCGTTCCTCGCTGAGCCCTGCCAGCTGCCCGAGACGAACAAGTTCCACCGCCGGATTGTCGGAACGCGCCCAGCCTTTCTGGCCTTCGAAGAGCAATTGAAGGAACGGGAAATAGCGTCCGGCCGGTACGCATTCGGCGAGTGCCGCCGCCCGGAGCGCCAGCCCGTCGAGGGGGAAATCGCGGAAGACGAGCCTGACCTTTCCGGTGTCGATATAGGCGCTCTTCAGATGCCGGTAGCCTTCCGCGTGGAACTGCGCGCAATGCGGACAAGTCAGCGACGAATATTCGAGGATCGTGACCCTTGCGCTCTCGTCGCCCAGCACACGGTCTTCCGGCCTGATTTCCGGATTCGAAACGGGATCTGCCGCATGAGCCGGCGGGCTGACGGAGAGTTGTGCGCCGGAAGGTGCGCCGAAGAAGGAGTGGTAAGCGGCGCTGACGACGACGGCTACCGCCACGGCTATCACAACGGTCCATATGTTCCGCATCGTCAGAACCCCACAACAAGATATAGTATTCTAACTATGAAATGCGGCACAAACAAGGCGTGCGAAAAAAATTATTTATGCACGATTGTCGTGCCGGAAGCGGTGCTCCGCTTCTCCTGCGCCCGAAGCGCACCCCCCAGCCGGGCGAGCGCAATGCGCAGTTCGGGATCCGATATGCCGGAAACCGCAACGGGCTCCGGCGCCGGCTCCGCCGAAGGCCGGGCCGCCGGCGGCGGGGCAACGCGGCCCTGCTTCAGGGCGATGCGGGTAACCGCCCTGCGCCCCAGGAACAGGTTTACCCGGTCCCGGATCGTCGGCTCCTGGTGCTGGATATAGGGCGCCCAGGCGGACGCGACGCGAAGATGCAGCACGCCGCGGAAAAGCCGCAGGGGCTGCGTCCATGCCGCGATTTCGGCCCCGACGACACCTTCCCAGCGCAGCAGCAGCCGGGTCTCGGAAAAGCCGTGCTTTCGCGCGCTCGGGGCCAGCCCCCGCTCCACCGCCGCCCCGACGGCGACGGGCCGGCCCAGCCTGCGCCCGCTCCGGGTCCTTCGGGTCATGCGCCCAGCATGCCCGAAACGCGAAAAAGCTCAACGAGGGAAACCCGCCGCCGTGCGGACGGTATGATGGACCGGACGGGGTGACGGCGTGAAGGAAAGGCGATGGAGGCGACGGCGGAGGCGCTGCTTGCGTGGTACGACGCGCATCGCCGCGAACTGCCCTGGCGCGCGCCGCCGGGCGAGCGCGCGGAGCCCTACCGCGTCTGGCTCAGCGAGATCATGCTGCAGCAGACCGTGGCGGCGGCCGCCGGCCCTTATTTCCACCGGGTCCTCGAGCGCTGGCCCGATGTCGGGGCGCTGGCCGCCGCCTCGCTGGACGAGGTGCTGCAGGCATGGCAGGGGCTCGGCTACTATGCCCGCGCGCGCAACCTGCACGCCGCCGCCCGCATCGTCGCCGCGCAGCATGGCGGCCGCTTCCCGGACAGCGAGGCCGGCCTGCGCGCCCTGCCCGGCGTCGGCGACTACACCGCGGCTGCCATCGCCGCCATCGCCTTCGACCGCAAGGCGACCGTCGTGGACGGCAATGTCGAGCGGGTGATGGCGCGCCTCTTCCGCATCGAAACACCGCTGCCTGCCGCGAAGAAGGCGATCCGGAACGCAGCAGAGGCCCTCACCCCGGAGACGCGCCCCGGCGATTATGCGCAGGCGGTCATGGACCTCGGCGCAACCGTCTGCCTGCCGCGCCGGCCCCGTTGCGGCGTCTGCCCCTGGTCGAAGGACTGCCTCGCCAGGGCGGCCGGGACTGCGGAGAGCCTGCCGGTCAAGGCGCCGAAGCGGCAGCGGCCCGTGCGGCGGGGCATCGCCTACTGGACCGAGGACGGCGCCGGTCGGGTGCTGCTCCGCCGCCGGCCGGAGAACGGCCTGCTCGGCGGCATGATGGAAGTGCCCTCCGGCCCCTGGGTCGAGGAGGGCCCGCCGCCCGAGGCCCCGCCGGTCGAAGGCGCATGGGAGCCCCTCGGCGCCGTTGCCCGGCACGGCTTCACGCACTTCATCCTCGAACTGGACGTGCGCACCGGCAGGAGCGCCGGCGCTCCGCCCGAGGGCTGCGTCTGGGCGCCCATCGACGCCCTGCATGACTACGCCCTGCCCACGGCCATGAAGAAGGTCGTCCGGCTTGCGCTCGCCGGCAAGGATCGGCTAATCTGAACATATGAAGAACGACGGTATCCTTCTCGCGCGCGGCGTGTGCCGGTTCCTGCGCCACGCCGGCTATGCGGTGCTGACCGAATTCACCCTGCGCAACCGCCGCCGCGTGGACGTGATTGCGCTCGCCGAGGACGGCCGAATTACCGTTGTCGAGGTGAAGTCCTCCGAAGCCGATTTCCGCGCGGACGCCAAGTGGCAGGACTATCTGGACTACTGCGACGCCTTCTATTTCGCCGTCCCGGAAGAGTTTCCCAGGCACCTGATCCCGGAGAGCTGCGGCCTGCTCGTTGCGGACGGCTTCGGCGCGGAGCTGCTGCGCGACCCGGAGGAAGGCAGGGTCAACCCGGCGCGGCGCAAGTCGCTCATCACGCGCTTCGCGCGCGTGGCGGGCCTCCGCCTCCAGGCGCTGACGGACCCGGACAGTGCCTTCAGCGGTCGCTGAAGGCGGCGATCCGCTCGAAGGTCTCGGGGTCGTTGTAGGAGCGCGCCACCGCGTCCACCTCGCGCTCCATCGCCTCCGCCACATCGCCGTAGGCCGCGCGGTTGAGGGTGCGCTTCATGTCCCGGACGGCGCGCACCGGGAGCGCCGCCAGCCGTTCGGCCACGGCCCCGGCCTCGTCGAGCAGGGCCTCGTCCGCCGCCACCCGCCAGGCGATGCCGAGCTCGTGGAGCGCCGCCGCGCCGTAGCGTTCGCCCAGCATCAGCAGTTCCTTCGTCTTCTGGAGGCCGATCAGGTTCGGCAGGATCGCCGAGACGCCGCCGGTGACGAACAGGCCCCAGGACACTTCCGGGAAGAAGCCCCGCGCGCTCTCGGCCCAGATCGGGAAGTCGCAATTGAGCGCCCATTCGAAGCCGCCGCCGACCGCCCAGCCGTGGATCGCGCCGACCACCGGCACATCGCCAAAGACGATGGCGCGCGTGACGTCCTGGATCGCCTGGGCCCGCGCCCGCGCCGCGGCTTCGCTTCCCGCGATCTTCCGCGCCTTGAGGTCCGCGCCCGCGCAGAAGGCCCGCCCGGCGCCCCGGAAGACGATGGCGCGCGTCCCGGCATCGGCGTTGGCGTCCCGGAACGCCTTCGTCAGCGCGGGGACCAGGGCGTCGTCGATCGC
>JAJECZ010000196.1 GCA_022821735.1 Alphaproteobacteria bacterium
TGGCTCGATGTCGCGGCCGGCCTTGCCGGGGGCGCGGCGGCGCTGGCGGCGGGCGCCATGCTGTTTCCGGCCGCGGCCGCGGCCTTGCAGGGCCTGTTCCTGGAGCGCGCCGCCAACGCCGTCGAAGCCCGGCACTACCCGGATCTAGGGCCGCCGAATGACCAGGGCTGGGGCGAGACGCTTCGCCAGACGCTGTTTTTCGCAGGCACGGCCCTTGGGCTGAACCTGCTGCTGCTGCCGGTCTGGCTCTTCGTGCCGCCGCTGGGCCTCCTGCTCTTCTGGCTCGCGAACGGCGCGCTTTGCGGGCGGGAATATTTCGACGCCGCCGCACTCCGTCGTCTCGACGCCCGTGACGCGCGCGCACTCCGCCGCCGCTATCGCTACCGGATATGGCTCTCAGGCATCGTCGTCGCCTGGACGATGACCGTGCCGTTCGTCAACCTCGCGGCGCCTGCGCTCGGCACGGCCTTCATGCTGCACCGCTTCGAACGCCTGCGTCGGCTGTCTCCGGCGCGCGGTTCCGGATGAAGGGAAAGCCTGCGGTTATCCAGCCGGTTCAGCGGGTTGTAAGAAAATTGACCGATATTTCCGCTTTTTGTTCCCGAAGGGGCTTGACTTTCGCCCGTATGGTGTAGAATGAAAGTAGAGAGGCGGCTTCCGAGGCCGCCTTTCGGCTTTTCTGCAGAAAGCGATGGCTGGGGCCGCGAAAAAGACCCCGGCGGGAACGGACGGGCGAGGTGCGTCCGCCGTCTCGCGCGCGCAATCAGGCGCGCGAACCGCGCCGGTGCGAAACGCGCGCCCGCGCCCACGCCCGCCCGCGCGAAACGCGCGCGAAACAGGGACACCCCGTCCCGCGCTTGGCCTGGAAGGAGGCACGCATGACCGAAACCGACCCCGCCGCCGAAACCCTCGCTGCAGGCCGGGAGGAGGACCGCACCGACCGCCCGGCGGAAACGGCCCTGCATGACAAAACATGACATTTCCGGCGGCGCACATGACATTTCATGACATTTCCGCCTGTCTCCCCGCCGCGCTCCACGCCCCTTTCGTCACCCCGGCCACCGAGCCCTGTCGGATTCGCACATCCCCGTCCGGTGGCATTGCACTGCACTCCCTGCATCCGTCGCCCCAGGCTTGCCGAAGGGGGCACCGAGGGCGACGAATCGGAACGCAGGGCGGCGAAAAGCAAGGCGCTGCAGCGGGCTCCCATGACATCGCATGACAAAACATGACACTTCATGACACCCTGCTGGAGTGGTCCCTCGATACGCGGCCGGCGCCGCTGCTCGGGGCGAGGACCTTGTCCGGGCCGCCGACGGATCGGGGCCGGGGCAGGCTGCCGACGCGCCGTCCGCGGCGACGCGGAAGGCTTACCCGTCCATACTCGCTGCCGTTGGTGTCAGACCGCGCCGTTCGGGATGTGGTCCGGCATGCTGGCGACCACGACCCGCCTGCTGGCCTCGTCCCAGAAATAGTAGATGCGCAGACAGCGGGCCGGGTCGGTCGTATTGCCGCCATTCTTCACATGCCATTCGACCTCGACCCGCCTGCCATTCCAGTCGAACGGGAACGAATCGCCGCCGCACCGGTCGTTCCAAAGCCCGGATTCGATCGGACCGCGGAGATCGTCCCCTGCGCCGTCCAGCCTCGCCCGGCGATAGTCGCCAGCGAGCCACAGCAGGCATTTCGCCGCCGTTTCGACGTCTTCGTATTGCGTCTTCTTTATCGTGTTGCGGGCTCTCGGAGACAAGATCAGACGGTCCGCCAGATGCTCCCCGCACCAGGCCGGGAATTCCTTCCATGTCGCCGGCAGGACCATGCCGGGTTTGGAGCGGTCCTCGCCTGGCGCAGCCCGGTCCTGCGGCGGCGCGAGCGCCCCTTCCACGGGCGTCGTCCGGTTTCGCCGTTTTGCAGGCCGCGGTACGGGCCCGGGCTCCGGCTCCCCGGCCTCGACCGCCGTCGAAACCGCCGCCATCCGGGAAATTATCGTCTCCACTGCCGCAAGCTGGCGGTCTTTTTCACCTTCGAGTTCCGCCAGAGCTTCCGCCTGCCTTGCGATCGTGGCCCAGGGCGCGCCCTCGGCCCGCAGCTTTTCGAATGCCTTCTCCTTCGCCGCCAGCCCGGTTTCCGTGCCGGCCAGCGCAGCGAGAGGTCCGCGGGTTTCCAGCGCGAGTGCGGCAAGCTCCGCCAATTGCGAGACATCCAGCGAGTCGAGGCGCTCCAGAATCCGGGCGGCGCTCCTCCGGTCGGAAAACGGCTCCAGCAGGACACGGAGGCCGTCGCGGCTGCGCTCCAGCTCCGCCGCCAGGTTCCGGATCTCCCTGCCGGCATCCAGAAGCGTCTGCGCAGCGGCCTCGATCCGCTCGACCGCCTCCGGCGTCGGGCGGTCCAGTTCGTCGAGAAGAGTCCGCAGTTCCGCGCCGGCCGATTTCCAGCGGTCTTCGATACGCGGCGCAAGGTCGACTTTCGCCTGCCGTTCGACGCGCAGCATTTCTGCAATGAGATCGCGCAGGCCGCGCTCCGCGGTGTTTTCGCCGAACAGGCCCGGCGGCGCCTCGAGAATGTCGTCATAGTCGACGAGATCGGGGATTTGCTGGAACAACCACCTCTCGGCCCGATAGGTAAAGGCTTTCTCCCGGTCCTTTTTCTTTTTCGAGCCGCGAAACCGCCGGTCCAGTTCGATTATGAACCCGACATCGCGCCGGAGCTTGTGCAACAGGGACCCATAAAAGATTTCATCGTCGTTTCTCTGCGACTCCTCGACCCCGGTTCCGGACAACAGGTCCCAATGCTCGCGCCGGAGAGACGGCGCGACCGGAAACACCTGCTTCAGAACTCTCCAGGTCAGACCGCCGCAAACGATATCCGCACTGTCCGGCATGAAAAGCGGCTCCTCCCACCGGAGGGCATTATGCGCCGTTCGCCCGCCGGCGCCACCTGCTGTCCCTCAGATATGCCGGACGTTCTCGGGAGCGGGGGCGATTTCCTTGCGTTCGACGCGCTTCACCACCTCGACGATGGCCCGGTTGGCGTCGGCCGGAAGGCCCAGGCGTTCGGCATAATCCACCACCAGCCCGTTGATGAAGTCGATCTCCGT
>JAJECZ010000310.1 GCA_022821735.1 Alphaproteobacteria bacterium
TCCCTTCAGCCCGGCCGAAAGGCTATAGTGAAACCGCAAACCCTGCCCCGGAGGACCCCGATGACCCGCGACGAGCTCAAGGAAATCACGCTCCAGTTCACCGACGCCTTCAACCGCGACGATCTCGACGGCGTCATGGCCTGGTTCGCCGAGGACGCGGTTTATGACGAGTTTCACGGCGCCAGGCACGAAGGCAAAGAGGCGATCCGCGCGGCGTTCGAGCCGATGTTCGCCGGCAAGTTCGGCAAGGTGCGCTTCGAGGAGGAGGACCTGTTCCTCGACCCGGAGGACGGAAAGGCGATGATTTCCTGGTCGTGCTGCCGGGTCGACCGACTCATTCAGCAGTTTTTCAGCCGAAGCACGACCGAGGGAGACGGTATTTGCCGGTCGTAACGAGGTCAAGAGGCAACCGCAGAAAAAATGAAGGCCGCCGGTTCGGAGCCAGCGGCCTTCGGGGATGCGGTTTAGCCCTTGGTTCGTTGCCAACTACCCAGTGCTGCAGCAGCAGCAGCAGCAGCAGCAAACTTCAGGCCAAAATCCAGCCAGTTCGTGACCGGATATTTGCCCGTTGCCGCCGCAATGTCAAGCGCTGGGTCGTTGGAGCGGCGGATTTTTCCGCCGTTGCCGGGTTCACCGCAACTCGATGGAAACACGGACCTTTTCCGGCGCCGGGCTGACCGCCCGCGCATCGGCCCTTAGAAGCTCGTCCCCGAATCCTCCCGGGCAGCGCAAGCGGCTCCCCGAGCCCGACCGGGCCCGGTCGGCCGCCGGGAACTTTCCCGGCTTTCTCAAGGGCATGCGCCCCGGAGAAGCTGTTCCCCTCCTGCACCGCCGGGTCGCGGCAGCCGGCGTCGGAAGCCGCCGGAACCGCGGGCATGGAGGCAGCGCGGCTCGCTTCCAGGTTCAGCCGGCTGCACGAATCGCTCCCCCTTGCCGACAGCCGCTCCCCGGTCCGGAGCTCAGCGGGCAAGGCGGCCGCGAAGCTCCGCCGGAGCAGCTGGAGGGTCCGGGAGCACAAAAATATACTGCGGCGGATTGGCGCATACATGCCGGAGAAGAAGCCGGAGAGGAATGGTCCGGCAAGACGGCGTTCGCCGGCCAGCCTGTCGTATGCACGACCGGGCCATACCTCTACACGGATACCGGGTTTCGGCCGACGCGCCTGTGCGCGCGTACGGAAACGATGTTCGAATCGTCGGATATCATGCCGCCCCATCTCAAGCGGCTGACGGAATGCGATCCGGACCCGACCCGACTGCAGCCGCTCCTGCGGACCGTGGAGGGTGACCATGAATACTTCAGATCCGTCCGGCCGCCACCTGCAAACCCTTCGCGAGAGGATAGCCGAAGCCACCGAGCGGCTCGACGACGACGGGGTGCCGACGTTGCGGTGGTGCGAGGAAATGATCCTTCTGGGGCATTGGCTGACCGACACGAGGGCGACAATGAACCGCCATCAGTGGCGCCGGCATCTCCGGGAGATCCGAATGCCGAAGGCCGTCGCCGACTGGTACATGAACACGGCGAAGTCGGGCCGCACCGCCGGCGAGATCGTCGAGTTGATGGCGATTTCCAAGGCCGGCTTCACGGTCGACGAGCTTATCGAGTACCAGCGGAGCTCGGGCAATGACTACGGCGACAAGGAAGGAGATCGATGAAGCTTTCGAGGCGGCGGACCGGATTTATGCACGGCTGAATCGCCACTCGCGACAATGGGCTGAAGACGAATTCGCGTACGCCCGGGCCATGTCCGCCATCCAGCAGAAGGTCGGTCATGGCAACTGGATGCCCGAACTCGAGCATCGCGGCATTCCCTATCACACCGTCGCGCGCCGCCTCTGCCTCCTCAAATGGGGCGCCACGGTCGAGATGCTCATGGAGCACGGGCTCACGGGCACGCTGGCGCTGCTTTCCCAACAGCGCCGGGCCGCAAAAATGGAGGTCGAAGGAGACCCGGAACCGGAACCCGATCCGTCCCCGGCTGAAGACGGCAAATTTTGCAGTTCTGCAAAATTTGAGGGCACCGAGGCCGAGCCTGATCCCGCCTCTTCCGGAACCGCCGAAGCCCCGGCACATCCGGCGATCCAGGCGTGGAAAGCCGTCCGCGAACGCCTGCGGGAGGCGGTCGGCGAGCCGTCATTCAAGGCCTGGCTCGCCGATCTCGGCATGGAGGCCCGCGACGGCGCCGCCGTGCTGCTCGCCAGAACCGCGTTCAACAGGGACCGCGTCCGTCAGGAGTTCGGCGAGCGCATCTCGCGCTTTCTGGAGGAGGAACTCCCGGGGGTCAGGCTGGAATACGGCGTCGCCGAGGCAGCCCCCGGACCGGCCCCGGAGCTGCCGCTGCCGGAGGGTGCCGCCGCCGATCCCGAGGCTAGGCTTTACATGGTTCCCGAGCCGGAGAAGTTCGACCCGAAGATGGCGGGAGACCGGATGGCGAGCTGCATGATGCTGCACGACCTGAAGAACCCCGGAGCGCGCGCGTTCTTGGCGATGATCGTTTACCGCGACGGTCCGAAGCTGGACGGCTGGATCGCCTCGGTGAGGGAACTTCAGGCGATCTTCGGCGTCTCCAAGCGCCGGATCCAACGCTGGAGCCGCGCCTGCGAGGAGGCCGGCTATTTGCGGGTGGTCCCGCGCCGGAACCGGGCGAACCGCTACCACGCCTTCCCGTCCGGCCTCGACTACCCGCACCAGTACCGGATGACGCTGCTGCGCATCATGGATCTGAACCGCGAGGCAGCCGTGCGCGAGGCGGCCGTCAGCGCCGCCGCCCGCCCGCCAAGGGGTGACGATCTTGACACCTCCGGGGCGACACCAGCGGCGGCCAAGGGTGACGGTCATGACACCCTTAACCCGAGAGAAACAGATAATGAAACCGGCGCGGCCCGCCGCCAGCCATCGCAAGCGCTGGCGGCAGGCCGCCGCCGGTAGCAGGGGAACGATGAAGCCGTCGAAGATCGTCCTGCGGCTGCCCGAGGATCTTGGGAGGAATGGGACGGATGTCTGATGCTCGAATTCACACCTGGACGGTCGGCTATGTCACCACGATCTGGGGCGACGTCGAGATGTCGCTGAATACGCCGGAGGAAATCGAGGAGTTCCGGGCAGGGCCCGAAGCGTTCTATGCCCGCCGGGACGGCGTCACGGTCGAGCAATATCGGGCCTGGATCGACACCAACGGCCGGCCTCGCTGCGCAGGGCACACCCGCAAGGGCAATCGATGCGCGAACCCGATATCCGGGCCAGCCCGCGATCTTGCAGTCCATGCGCGCCTCGATCGCTCCGAATATTGCGCCATCCACGTCGAGGCCGAGGGCGACATCCTCCGCGGGCATCTCCTGTGCCTCCCGCTGGCCAGGAACACCGGCAAGGAAGAGGTCATGAAGGCCGTGATTGAGGAGTTCGCCCGCCGCGAGGGGGATGTTCGGGCCAGGCTGGGGAGGCTGCCGCTGTGAACTGGAGCCTGTATGACGCCCGCGCCCTCGAGCGACGTCTGGTGCTCTGCGATGCCCCGCGCGACCTGGCGTGGCGCGCGGCGTTCCTGAACGGCCCGGCTACGCTGGCGCGGATCGAGGAGATGCGGCACATGAGCCTGGAGGAGGTCGTCAACCCGAGCCTGATCTACAAGATCATCGACCGGGCCAGGGCCGACGCGGAACGCCGGCCGCTGAATGAGGAGACCGCGGCCGCGCGGGCCGCGGCGGAGCCGGCGTCCAGGAACGAAGCGAAGACGCTGCTCGAGGCCGCAATGGTCGATATCCCTCCGTGGCCGGGTTTCGACCGCGTAGCCGCTATGCCCAGCTATCTCGACTGCCTGGATGACCTTCCGCGCGCCGTGCTGGATAACGCGCTGGCCGACTGCCGGAATATTTGTTCCACGTGGCCGTCGATCGCGGAGATCCGGCTCGCAGCCGAACCCTATCTGGGCCAGGTCATGCGGCGCCTGTGGCGGCTCCAGGAGCCGGCGGAGGACGGCCCGCCATGACCAACCGAGAGATCACGCGCATGCCGCAGCGCCGGGCGAGGCCCCGCAGGCGTCCGCCTGCGAGCGAGACGGAGTGCCGAATGCTCGACTTTCCCGAACTCTCCGAGCTGCTGGCCTGCGAGCGCATAGTGATGTGCGCGATGAGACGGCGTTCCGATTTCCCTTTCACCATCAGGATCTTTCACCGCGACCCCGATCCGTTCGACTACTGCATCGCCTCCAGGACGGCATCCGACGCCACGGCGATCGTCGTCCGCATGCGCGCGCTCGGTCGCGGCGCATGGATCGAGGAGGTGGACGGATGAGCACGCCGCAGCGCCGGGCGGGCGCCGCCGGCTGCAGGACGACCTTCACAAGGGAGCATTCCCATGCCTGACCATTCGCACTCCGCTGCCCTTGCAGCACCCCGCATCCTCGCCTTCGTCAGCCAGAAGGGCGGGGCCGGGAAGACGACGCTGGCGCTCAATGTCGCGGCATGCGCCGTCCAGGCCGGCCGCCGGGTCACCGTCCTCGACTGCGACCCCAACTGCTCCGCGGTCGTATGGGGCGATCTCCGCACCGACCCGGCCCCGGAGATCCGTTACTGCCCGTATCTGCGCCTCGACCGGGAGATCGAGCGGGCCCGGACGAAGGGCGCGGACCTGATCCTGATCGACACGCCGATGGGCGCCGATGGCGGGCCGGTCGCCGGCGCGCGGCATGCCGGTCTCGTCGTCGTCCCCTGCCGCCAGTCGCTCTTCGACCTCGCGGCGATCCGCGCGAGCCTCGATGTTGCGGCGCTGGCCGGAACGCCGGCCGTCGCCATGCTGAACGCCGTCCCGACGCGGGCCGCCCACTGGGAGATCGAGGCCAGGGACATGCTCTCTCGCCAGGGCGTACAGATGCTGCCTGTCGCCGTGCGCAACCGCGTCGCCTTCGTGCGCTCCTCGCGGGCCGGCCTCGGCGTCGTGGAGTCCGATCCCAACGGGGCCGCGGCGGGGGAGATCCGCGCCGCGACGGACGGGCTGCTGGCCTGGCCCGCGCCCGCACTGAGCGCTGCTGCATGAGCCGGACCCGGAAAACCGACGGCGGGGCGCTCATCGAGCGCATTGAGGACTGGCGCCACCGCAATCCCGCTGCGGCAGCCGCAGCTTCCCACCTCGACCCCTCGACGGCCCGCCAGCGGAGCACCTGGCCGATCGGCCTCGACCAGCTCCACATCGGGCCGCGCCTGCGCGAGGTGGACGACGATGCCGTCAAGCGCCTCGCGGAGTCCATGGACCGGATCGGGCTCCAGTATCCGATCCAGGTCCGCCACAATTTCGGGATCGACCCCGACACCGGCGAATACGACCGGTCCCTGGACGAGGGCGGTTTTGCGCTCGTCGCCGGCGCGCACCGGGTTGAAGCGGCGCGGCGTCTCGGCTGGGGCCGGATCGAGGCCTTCGTGCTCGACGACCCGAGCCCGGACGAGCTCGCCCTGGTCGAGGTCGACGAGAACCTTGTCCGCTCCGAGCTCACGCCGCTCCACCGCGGCCGCTTCGCCGCCAGGCGAAAGGAACTCCGCAAGCGGCTGCGGCCGACGGTTCAAAAGGGCGGTGATCGCAGGAGCCCGGAGTATCGAGAAAATCAACTGTCCGAAAATCAGACTTTTGATTTTCCTGCGGTGCCCGGCTTCCTTGAAGAGACCGCCGAAGCCACCGGTCTTGCCAGGAGCACGCTGGCGCGCGCGGTGCGGATCGGCGAGCGTATCCTGCCCGAATTGCAGGATGCGCTTGAGGAGACTCCGATCGCGCGCCGGGAAGGGGACCTCCATCGCATCGCCGGCCTCTCGCCCGGCCAGCAGCAGCGCCTCCTGGAGCGCCTCCGCGAAGCGGACGAACCGCCGGCGACGCTCTCCGCCCTGCAGCAGGACAGGGACGCATCCCCGCGCCCTCCGGCCGCACCGGACCGCGCGCGGCTGTTCGAGCGTCTGGAGGCCACATGGTCGCAGATCGCGCCGCACGACCGGGTGACGGCGCTTCACCGCCTTTGCCTGCTTGTCGACCGGCGGCAGCGCGACGAGCTCGTCGAAGCCTTGCGCACAAAGCCCGACGCCCTCGCGCGGGAGGAGAAACCGACATGAAGAAGACGCGAACGAGGCCGGGGACGCGCAGCAAGAAGGGCGCGACCCACACGATCTGCTGCACCGACGAGGAGTGGGAACTGGTCCGGAAAGGCGCAAGCCAAGCCGGCATGTCGGCGTCGGCCTGGTGGACCGACTGCGCGCTGACCGTGGACCTGTCGCCGAAGGGCGAACGGGCTCGGCCGCTAGTTCTGGACGCCGAACGGCAGCGCCACCTATCGAATGGCGCGGCGGAACTGGCGCGCGGGCTCGATGCTGCGGACGAGGAGGCGCTATCGCAGTTCCGGGACGACATCCGCGCGATGCTGGAGGAACCGCTCAGGGAGATGGTCCGGCAGGGCCGTCGCGAGAAGGCGATGGAGCTGCTGCGGGAGGTTTTCGGCGAGGAGCGCGCGGCCGTGATCGCGGCCGCGTTCATACCCGAAACCCCGGCAGCAACGCAGGACATGCCTGCCACGAGCTCCACCGCGGCCGGCGACGCCAAACGCCCCGGCCTGGAGAAGCCGGCATGACCGCCCCAACTCGCTTCATCGCGCCTCCCATCGAGCCCCCGCCCACGCTGAGCGAACTCCTCGTCCATCTCATCGATACGTACCCCCTGATCTTCTACCCGTCCCTCTTCTTCGTCTTCCTGGCGGGCTCCGCCTTCGCGCGCGAACTCCTTTGCCTGCGCCGCGAGCGCCGGGCCGAGGCGCGCGCCGATGGCTGACAGGACCGAAATCGAGTGGACGGACGCGACCTGGAACCCCATCACCGGGTGCAGCGTCGTGAGCCCCGGATGCAAGCACTGCTACGCCATGCGGCTTGCAGGCGGCCGGCTGAAGAACCATGCCTCGCGCCGGGGCCTCACGGAGCCGACGGCCGCCGGTCCGGTATGGAACGGCAAGGTCCGGCTCAACAAGGCGTGGCTGACAGCCCCTCTCAGATGGCGTAACCCGAAACGCATTTTCGTGTGCGCCCACGGCGATCTCTTCCACGAGTCCGTCCCGGTAGAGTGGATCGACCTCGTCCACGCCGTCACGGTGCTGGCGCCGCAGCATGTCTTCCAGGTGCTGACGAAACGCTCCGGGCGGATGATGCAGTATTACAAGGACCCGGAACTTCAGTACCACCTGAAACTCGCCGTGGAGACTCTGCAAAGGGAATACCCCGGCGATGCCGGCCGGCTCCCCCACATCTATGACGGTCAGATCAGCATTGACCGCGCCGGCTACATCGACAGTCCCTGGCACGCAACTCCGCGCCCGAATATCTGGCTCGGCGTCTCCGTGGAAGACCTCAGACGGGAGCAGCGCATCGTCGACTTGCTGCAAACGCCGGCCGCTCTTCGCTTCGTTTCGTTCGAGCCCCTGCTGGAGAATGTCTCTCCCGACAGAATCCCGATGGACCTCCGCGGCCTGGACTGGGTCATCGTCGGCGGCGAGAGCGGCCCCGGAGCCCGGCCCATGGACCCCGACTGGGTCCGGCAGCTTCGCGACCGCAGCCGCGAACACGAGGTCGCCTTCTTCTTCAAGCAGTGGGGCGGCCTCCGCCCGAAAAGCGCCGGCCGCCTTCTGGACGGCGTCCTTCACGACAGCATCCCGGAACGACTGGACGACGGCTCCTGGCTTATCCCGCTCCAGCATGACGATCCCGATCCCGCCTTCCGCGTCAGCCATCCCGACGACGAGGACATCCCTGCCGTCCACTGGAACAGGCGCCGGGATCTGTCCCGCTGTACGCCGGATGGAAGGCCCCCGGGACCGAAGGACCTCGTGATGATGTTCCGCTCCCCGGAGGCCGCCGTGAAGAGGGCGGAGCGCACCGCGGTGCCCGGCCATTTGCGCGGCGATACCGCGATAGACATCTACAGCTGGGGCCGCCCCCGCAAGCCGCCCTACTTCCTTGTCATGAGCCGCGGGGCGCCGGACAACCCCGCGCGGTCCGAAAAGATACTCTGCCAGGACGGGCGTTGGCGGCATCACGCAATGCTGCCTGACGGCCGGCAGGCTTGAGACCCTGAATGCCCCGGCGCCGGCATGTCGAGCGCGACGCCGCGATCAGCCGCGCGGTGGCGGCCGGGCAATCGGTCCGCTCGATCGCGGCCGAACACGGCCTTGCCGTCTCCACGGTATACGGCATCACACGGCGCGAGGGCTGGACCTGGCATGCCGGCCCCCGGCAATACGACCGCTTCTGCGACCTTCCGGGCTGTACCAACAAGGTTCCCAGGGCGCGTAACCGTTTCTGCTGTTTCGACTGCTTCCTGGCCTGGCGGCGTTCGGGCCTGCCGACCTGTCCGGAGTGCGGCGGCAGGGTCCGGCGAAGCTCGTGCATATTCTGCTCGCGCGCCTGCTACAGCCGCTCGCTCCGCGGCTTCTGGGCAGACATCAACGACGCCCGCGACCGCCGCATCCGGACGGAAGCCCGCTCGGGCCGGCCGCTCGCGCAGATCGCCGCCTTCCATGGCGTCAGCCACAGGACGGTCTCGAATATCGTGCAAGGCCCGGAAGGGAAGAGCGACGGGATTTGCGAGGCGCCCGGCTGTTCCGCGCCCCTGCCCCGCCGCCGGCGCCGGTTCTGCTGCGCCACCTGCATGCGCGCCGCCCAGGAAGCCCGAAGGCCGCTCTGCGCCAATGGCTGCGGCGCCCGGGCCAGTCGCCCCTCCGGGCAGTTCTGCGGCCGCCTCTGTCAGGCCGATTTCGCTGCACGCCGCGGCCGGGAGCGCAACCGGGCCCGCGACGGCTGGATATATCTCGCTGTCGTCCTGCGCATTCCCCAGGCGGAGATCGCGCGCCGGACCGGCCTCAGCAGCAACTACGTCTCCATCCTGGCGCGCCGCCAGCGGCGGCTCCTCCTCCCGGCGCCGCGCCATGCGCCCGGGCGGTCTGGTCGGTCCGTCCCATGAGGCGCTTCCCCGGCAGCTGGGTTCGTGACCGGGCCATGGTCCGCATCCTCCTCGTCTTCCTGCTGGTAGGCGCTTCGGCCGGCTTCGGTCTCCACTGGCTGCTGGCCTACGTCCTTCATTTTCTTCTCAACCCCGTCTGGATCTCGTGGGTCGGTATCCTGGTCATGCTCGCGCTTCTTGTCTCGCTCCACCTGGCCTGGTGCAGCTTGGACCGCGGCAGCATCGCGAAATGGCTGAAGGGCGCCGACAGCGAGCGGAATATCGGCCAGGCCATTGAGCGCGCGATCGCGGCCCCGGGCTGCTCCGTGGCGCATACCGTCACCGGCCTGACCGGGAGCGGCGACATCGATCACCTGGTCGCGACGCCGGCAGCCCTCTGGGTCGTGGAAACCAAGACCAGCCGCGTCCCTCGGAAAGAATTTCCCCGCGTCCTGCATGGGCTGGCCCGGAAGGTGAAGGTCGTCCGTGAGTGGGCCCCGCCCGGGACCGCGGTCCGCGGCTGCCTGGCGCTCGACAACCCCGAGAGCGCGAGGCGGCGGCGCTACGAGGCCGCCGGCGAGACCATAGCCGTTCACGGCGCTCCGTCGCTGGCGAAGGCGCTCGGCGCCGAGGCCTCCGGGCCGCCGGCCGTTCCCTTCGGACTTGCCGAACGGGTCTGGAAGCTTGCGGACCCGGACGAATGACGGCCCCGTTCCATTGCCCGCCGCCAACCGAAGGAGGCCTGCCCGACATGATCATCCTGCCGGAGGACCCCCGATGCCCGAACTGCGACGCGCAGACCTGGAGCCGCACCGGGCCCCGGACCAGGGAATGCCGGAGCTGCGGATACGTCCAGCGTCTCCTGACCGACAGGGAGCACTGGCTGCGCGAGCAGGCCGACATCGACGCCGAAATCGCAAGCGGCGCCTGACCGGAACCTCGATCGACCGGAGACAGCGATGACCGATTCCCATGCTCCCTTCACCGCAGACGCTCCCCCGTATCCGCCTGACTTCTTCGGGGACGTCACCCGCTGCCGGGCCTGCGGCTGCCACGACTTCGACGTCTGCGTCGACGAGAAGACCGGCATGGTCTGCTGGTGGGTCGAGGAGGACCTCTGCTCCGCCTGCGCGGCCGGGATGGCGGCCGCAGCCGATCCCGCCATGGCCGGGCTCCATGCGGAGGACGCGGAATGACCATCGAAATCTGGATCGGCACACTTCAGCACCGGGCGGTGGACGGGTCCGGCGCGGCCCGGCGCCTGAGCCCGGACGAGGTCCGCCGGCAGGCTCTGGACAGCCGGCCCGGATGGCTCGCCCGGGAGCTGGACCGGCGCGGCGACGAAGGGTTGATCGCCGCGGCGCTCGCCGCAAACCCCGAGCTCGACGCCGCCCTGGCGCCGCGCCTGCTCGACCCCCGGCGCATCGGCATCGTCATGGACGAACGCCTTCTCTGCCGTCTCTCCGCCGCACTCCCCCCAACAACCGGTCCCGCCTGGAGCGGCCCGCATCCGGAGGATCCCCGATGACGACCCCCGACCGGCGCCCCGCGCCATTGCCGTTCCCGGGCCAATGCCGCTCCCACGCAACGGCCCGCCCGGTTTCCGCTGAACCGCGCCCGCGGGCGCCGGCCCCGATGTTCGATACCGGCGGCGCCGCCGGATCCGGACTCGCAGGCGAAGGGTAGGCGATCGATGTCCAGGATCGTCTTCGGGCGCGTCCTCACGCAGCCGGACGCATTCCATTCGGCCAGCGACCGCCGGACCGTTGTCGTCGCGCATGAATGGCACAGTGCCGCCAAGGGGCGGCGTCGCGACGTTCTGGGCGAGCTCGTGAAGATCGGCCGCGGCTCCGCCGTCTGGGAACCTTGCAAGGCGCTCCGCGCCCATATCCCGAAGGGCGCGAAGGATGTGTATCGCGCCGATCTCCGGGCAGCGAAGGCGCGCATCAGGGAGGTGCTGCAGAATGACTGACAAACGAGGGGCCCCCTCCGACGAAACGCTTCGCCGGCAGTCGGGTCCGGGCCAGGTCCGGAAGGGGCGGCCCGGAACCTTCCGGCTCCTTGCAGTTGCCGCGTTCGCCTTCTCACTCGCCCTTGCCGGCCCCGCGCATGCCGAGACGCTTTCGGGCCAGGCCCGGGTCATCGACGGCGACACGCTTGCCGTCGCCGGCCAGCGTGTGCGCCTTCACGGGATCGACGCCCCCGAGACCCGCCAGACCTGCTCGCGCGCTGGCCGCCGGTGGGCCTGCGGAAGGGCCGCGACGAAGGCCATGCGCCGCCTTGTCGGCCGGGACCCGGTCCGCTGCGAGGTCCGGGACCGGGACCGCTACGGCCGTGCGGTCGCGGCATGCTACGCGGGCGGCCGGGACCTGCAGCGGGAGCTCGTCCGGCAGGGCCTGGCGCTGGCCTACCGTCGCTATTCCACGCGCTATGTCCCCGACGAGGATGCGGCCCGCTCCGAAGGCCTCGGCCTGTGGTCCGGAGAGTTCGTCGAGCCCTGGCGCTGGCGCCGCGAGGGGAAGGCACGGCGCCGCGCTGCAAGCCCCCGGCCCCAGCGGCAGGCCATCCCCGGGACCGGCAGCTGCGCCATCAAGGGGAACATCTCGCGCAACGGCCGCCTCTACCACGTGCCCGGAGCGGAACATTACGACCGGACCCGGATCGACACCTCGAAGGGCGAGCGCTGGTTCTGCAGCGAGGCCGAGGCCCGGGCGGCCGGATGGCGGCGCGCGCGACGATGACGGCGCCTGGCCGGTTATCCACCGGGCGCGGCGGCTTTCCCGGTTGCAAGGGCGGGCGCCGATCGCCAAAGCGTCCGGTTTTTCGACACCCGAAGGACAGGGCATGAACGGAGATACCGCCGACATAGCGCGCTTCGCCATCTATGCGCGCTATTCCTCGCCGCTGCAGGAGATGACGTCGATCACGGGCCAGCTCCGCCTCTGCCGCGACCGCGTCGCCGATCTGGGCGGCGTGATCGCGGACGAATACACCGACCCGGAGCTTTCGGGCACGGCCATGCAGCTGCGCCCGGGGCTTCGCCAGCTGCTCGAGGATGCCCGCGCGCACCGTTTCGACAGCGTCTGCGTCGAGGGCCTGGACCGGCTCGCCAGGAGCACCGCCGACATGGCGTGGCTCTACCGCGAACTCCGGTTCCTGGGGATCGGTCTGCACAGCCTGGAAGACGGGCAGGTAGACTCCCTCCATGCGCACATCAAGGGGGCCGTGAGCGAGATGGTCATCGACAATATCGGCGCCAAGACGCGCCGGGGGCAGATCGAGGCCCTCCACGACCTCCGGGTCATGGGGCACCGCATATACGGCTATCGCATGGCCAACTACATCTCCGAAAGCGGCAAGGCCGTCCGCGGCCTGCGGATGATCGACCTCGACGAGGCCGGGGTCGTCCGCCGCATCTACCGGCTCTACCTCGACGGCAAGAGCCCGCAGCAGATCGCCCGCATTCTCAACCGGGAAGGCGTCGCCGGGCCCAACGACAAGCCATGGAGCGCCGAGGTCATACGCGGGCGCGGCAGCAACGGGATACTCCGCTTCGACATCTACCGCGGCGTGCTGGTGTACGGCCGCAAGCGCAGCCGGCGCCACCCCGTCACCGGGCGGCGCCACTCCGTTCCCGTTCCGCCTGAGGAATGGGCGGTTGCCGAAGCCCCCGGAATGAGGATCGTGGACGACGAGACCTGGCACGCCGTGCAGGACGAGCTGGAGCGGCGCAAGAAGCGCCACTTCGCCGTGGTGACGCGAAGCCGCAAGGCCGCCTATCCGCTGACGGCCAGGCTCCGCTGCGGCGTCTGCGGCTCCCGTCTGGTGATTGCCGGGCTCGGCCACTATCGCTGCAAGACCCGGCGCCTCCACCCGGAGAGCTGCTCGAACAACAGGGGCATCCGGCGCGAGAAGCTGGAATGCCTCGCCGTCGGACAGCTCTTCGCATGGATGCAGTCCCCCGAACGCGACTGGCGGGGCATGTTCGCCGGGTCCGAGCGCGAGACCGCCGCACGGCGCCGGGAGCTGCGCCAGCAGGCCGAGACGGCCAATGCCGGGATCGGCCGCCTGGTCGCCGCCATCGAAGCCGGCATTCCCTCCGCGAGCATCCGCGACCGCCTGCTCGATCTGGAACGCCAGCGAAACGAGGCGGCCGCGGAGCTCGACAGGCTGCCGATGGCGCCCCCGCCTCCCGGCTTCGGCATCGAAGCGTTCGTCCGGGACCATCTCGCCCGGTTCCGCGGCGCCGTCCCCGACGGCCCGCGAACCGAACGGCGCGAGGAGGCCCTGCTTGCCGTCCGCGACCTGATCGCCGCCATCGAGATCCGTCCTTCCGAGGGCCCCGAACGCGTCGCGGTCGAGACGGTCCCCGACATCCCGGCGATCCTCGACCTGATCGCCCGCCATGCCGCCAACGACGCATGATCCATGAGACAAGAAAAGCAGCATCCCCCCTTACCGGGCCGACACCGCCCCGAGCCGGGCCGTGCGCGGCCGTCATGCCGGCCCCGACAGGCCGGCGTTGCAACTCCGCAGGAGACACGATCCATGTCCAACGTCATCGACTTTGAAGGCTACTACTGGGACCGGCACGGCCTGTGGGATCCGGACGAGGACTTCCACGAGTACGACTACGAGCCGCTGCCCGATCCGGTCCCGGCTTTCGA
>JAJECZ010000259.1 GCA_022821735.1 Alphaproteobacteria bacterium
CGCCTGGCCTTCCTGCGTCTTCCGCAGCTTCACATGGAGGTGGTAGCGGCACACCCCGCCGCGCGAGAGATGCACGTCGAGCACCGTCGGGCAGGTGCGCTGCAGGTGCGCGGCGATGGTAGCCTCGCGCGGAATGGCGCCCAGCAGCAGATGTTCCATCGCCGCCGGCACAATGGTGTGGAAGACGGGCCTGTCGCGCGTCGTAACCGTCTGCACCTCGATGGCCGGGTTCTCGCCGGCAGGCCCGTAATATTGCGGGAACTCGCCGAAAGGGCCTTCCGTCTCGCGCACGCCCGGCAACAGGCACCCCTCGATGACGATCTCGGCGCCGGCGGGCACGCGCACATCGTTGGTCGCGCATTTCACCACTTCCAGCGGCGCGCCGTGCAATGCGCCCGCTACCTCCAGCTCGTCATGGTCGATGGGCAGGATTGCCTGGCTGGCGAGCAGGGTCAGCGGATCGACTCCGACCGCGACCGCCACGTCCAGCGGCTCCCCGGCCGCCTCGGCGGCGGCGAAGAAGTGGTGCAGGTCGCGGGGCAGGATCAGGATGCCCATGCGCCTCGGCCCCGTGATCTGGAGGCGGTTGATCGAGACGTTCTGGATGCCGGTCCCGGGGTTGCGCGCAATCACCAGGCCGGCGGAGATATAGGCACCGGCGTCGAGCGCATTGTGCTTCGGGATCGGCAGCGAGGCGGTGAGGTCGGGGTTGCGATCAATGCGCTGCTGGCAGGGGGCATCTTTGACCTCCTGCCACGGAACCGGCCGTTCGGCAGCGGCACGGAAGCGGTCGAGCACAGCGCGGGGCTCCACGCCCATCGCCTCGGCAATCCAGCCCCTGTCCGAAACGAGGCCGGAGACGACCGGGATCTCGTGGCGGCGGCCATCGAAGCCGAGCGGCTCGGGGAAGAGCACCGCCTTCTGCGCGTCCCACCGCTTGGCGAGCGCGGCGAGAGTGAAGTCCAGCGAAACGCCCGGCCGCGCCACCGCGAGCCGGTCGGTGGCCTGCAATCGGTCGAGCCAGGAACGGAGAGTGCGGTAGGTCATGCGGCAAGGCGTCCTTCAACCGGATTGCGAATGGTAGCCGACAACGGTGCCATGCGCCCGCACACGGGCTCAGCCCCGGCGCGCGGCAACGGCCTCGGCAAGCGCCACCGTCCGTTCCGCCATTTCGACATGCAGGTTCTCGATCAGCCGCCCGTCCACCACGGTGACGCCCCGGCCCGCCGCCTCCGCCTCGGCATGGGCGGCGATGATCCGCTTCGCCTCGGCCACGGCGTCCGGGTTAGGCGAGAAGGCGGCGTTGCAGGGGGCGACCTGTTTCGGGTGGATCAGGGTCTTGCCGTCGAAGCCGAATTCGACCCCCTGGCGGCAGGCGGCGGCGAAGCCTTCATCGTCCGAAAGGTCCAGATGGACCCCGTCTAGGATCGCGAGCCCGTGGGCGCGGGCGGCCAGCAGGCAGAGGCCGAGGCCGGTGATGAACGGCAGCCGGTCCGGCGTGTGGAACGCGCCCAGCTCCTTCGCGAGGTCGGATGTGCCCATGACGAGCGCGGACAGGCGGTGCCCGGCCCCTGCAATGGCGTCCGCGCGCAGCATGGCCAGCGGCGTCTCCATCATCGCCCAGACAGCCACCCCGCCGCCGCCGTGCCGGTCGAGCAGGACGGCCGACTGGCGGACCGTCGCCTCGCTCTCGACCTTGGGGAGCAATGCCGCATCTGCTCCCGAGCCCGCGATGGCCACGAGGTCGTCATGTCCCCAGGGCGTGTCGAGCGCATTCGCGCGAATGACGATCTCGCGCGGCCCGTAGGCACCCGAGTTTGCTGCAGCTACCGCCTGCTCGCGCGCCGTTTCCTTCGCGTCGGGGCTGACGGCGTCTTCGAGGTCGAAGATGAGAACGTCGGCCGGCAGCGATTTCGCTTTCTCCAGCGCGCCGGCGCGCGAGGCGGGCATGTAGAGGGCGCTGCGGCGCGGCTTGACGGCATGGGGCATGAAGGCGGATTCCTTGTGCAGGCGATTCGTCGGTTGGCGGGCGGACATCATGCATATTCTGTCGATCCAGTCCTCGGTGGCGCGCGGTTTCGTCGGCAACCGCACGGCCGTTTTCGTGCTCCAGCGCCTCAGCCATGATGTGACCTGCATCGACACCGTCGCCTATTCCAACCATCCCGCCCATGGCGGCTTCCGGGGCGAGGTGCATCCGGCCGGGAGCATCGACCGCATTGCAAGCGGCCTGGAAGAGCGCGGCTTCCTCAGGGACATCGACCTCGTGGTCTCCGGCTATCTGGGCTCGGCCGCCAATGCCGAGGCGGTGGCGCGAACGGTGGACCGGGTGGGCGCCCCATACCTGCTCGACCCGGTGATGGGCGACGACCCCGGCGGGCTGTTCGTGGCCCCCGACCTGCCCGATGCGATCCGGCGGGAACTCCTGCCGAGGGCCGCGGCCGCAACGCCCAACCGTTTCGAGCTCTCCCTGCTCGGGGCCCGTGAGGTGGAAGGGCCGGCGGACGCCGCCAGGACTGCCGCAGGGCTCGGGCCTTCTCTCGTCGTGGCGACCAGCGTGCCGGCGGGGGAAGGGCGCATCGCGTGCGTCGGCGTGTCGGAGGGAGAGGCCCTGCAGGCCGCCGTGCCGCGCCTGGCGCATCCGGGCTACGGGGCGGGCGACCTGTTCACGTCGCTCTTCGCGGCCCGGTGGCGGAACGGCTGGGCGGATGCCATGGCGCTGGCGGCCGGGACCGTGCA
>JAJECZ010000542.1 GCA_022821735.1 Alphaproteobacteria bacterium
TGACCGGCCATGGCGGCCCGGTGCGGGGCATCGACGTCTCGCCGGACGACCGGCGCGTCCTCACCGCGAGCTTCGACTATTCCGTGGGTCTCTGGCAGGCCGGCGCGCCGGTCTGGCTGGAGGTGCACGATGCGGCGGTGAACGCCGTGCGCTTCGTCGACGCCTCGACGGCGGTGTCGGCCGGCGACGACAACCATGTCCAGCTCTGGGACCTGGACCGCCGCGTGCCGCAGCGCCTCGGCAGCCACAAGGCGAAGGTGGTGGCGCTCGCGCTGTCGCCCGACCGGCGCCTCGTCGCGTCGGCGAGCTGGGACGGGCGCATCGGCCTGTGGCCGCTGGAAGGCGGACCCGCACGGTTCCTGAAGGGTCACCGCGCGGGCGTCAACGATGTCGTTTTCTCCGCGGACGGCGCGCGGCTCTACTCCGCCTCGACCGACGGGACGATCCGCGTCTGGGACCACGCGCGCGGCGTCCAGACGCGGCACATCCTGAAGGGGCGGTTCGGCATCAACACGCTGGCGCTCGACGAGGACGCAGGCTGGATCGCCTATGGCGGGGTGGACGGCGCGACCCGCGTGCTGGACCTTGAGACCGGCCGCGAGGTCGCGGACTTCACCCTCCAGCGCCGTCCGATCCTGGCGATGGCTTTCGACGCCGAAACCGAGAAGCTGGCGGTAGGCGACGGCGAGGGCTTCATCAAGGTGATCGACAGCGGGAGGTGGACGGTGCTGCGCGACTTCCGTGCAGCGCTCCGCGGACCCGTCTGGGCGCTCGCCTTCTCGGCCGACGGGCAGGACATCCTGGCGGGCGGCATAGACGATGCGCTCTACAGCTGGCCGATAGCGGCGCTGGGGGCGGGCGGGCTGATGGCTTCGGGCGACCGCAGCTTCCTGCGCGACCCATCGGGCATGGACAATGGAGAGCGCCAGTTCCAGCGCAAATGCTCGATCTGCCACACGCTGGGGCCGGAAGGCCTCAGGCGCGCGGGCCCGACGCTTTTCGGTATTTTCGGCCGCCCGGCCGGCGGCGTTTCGGGCTATAAGTATTCATCGGTGCTGCGCGAGGCGGAGTTCGTCTGGAACGAGACCACAATAGATGCGCTGTTCGACCAGGGGCCGGCCCATTTCGTGCCCGGCTCCAAGATGCCGATGCAGCGCATCGCCAAGCCCGCCGACCGCAACGACCTGATCGCGTTCCTGAGGCACGCGACGACGGAGGGAGGACGCCAGAGATGAGAGCCATGCTGATCGCCTTCCTGGCCATGGCGGTCATTGCCGTGGTCGCCGACCTGGCGCTGGACTATTCCGGCTTCGCGACAGCGGAAGTGACTGCCGGCCCCGCGGTGCGCAACTAACTGGCGGGCCCGCGAGCGGAACGGGCCTCTCCGTCTACCCGTGCTTCGCCTGCTGGTCGAAGAAGGAAGCGGTCGTGGGGAGCTGGGGCAGTTGCAGTTCGAAGGCGGTGGAGCGGATGCGGCCGCTGCGCTCGCCCCGGACCATCAGGCCTTCATAGCGGTTGGGCACCGGGTTGGGCGAGCTCGGCACGGCGTCCTCCGCGCTATAGACCGAGATATGCAGGGTGCGGGGCCGGTCGGAGCGGTTGGGCTCGGAGCCGTGCAGCAGCCTCGTGTGCATCAGGCAGACGGCGCCCGCGGGCCCCGTGCAGATAACCGCGGCCTTCTCGGATTCGGCGGCCACCCCGTCGGCGACCGCGCCGGTGAACGCGCCGCCGTGCCAGAGCCCGTGGATCGGACCCCGATGCGAGCCGGGCAGCACCTTGAGCGGGCCGTTCTCCTCCGTCACCTCGTCCACCATCAGGAGCGCGGTCACGATGTCGGCATTGCTGTGCGGGGTGAAGGGGAAGTCCTGGTGCCACTTCACTTCCGTGTGCCCGCCGGGCAGCTTGGAGTTGATCTTGGTGTGGTGCAGCTTGACGGCGGGGCCGATGAGGTCGGCCACGCAGTCCGTCATCCGGCTGTCGGCCGTCGCGCGGAAATAGGCCTCCGACACCTCGATCGGGGCGTTGACGCGCCGGAGTCCCGGCCGGTCCGCCGAATGGCCGGGCTCCAGGTCGAATCGGGGCCGGCCGTCGGCGGTGTCGCCGTAAGGCTCGCCGTGCCTGCGGCTTTCCTCGACCCAGCCGTCGAAATCGCGCCTGAGCTCGGCCAGCAGGGAGGCGTCCACGGCGTCCTCCACCACGACGTAGCCATGCTTCCAGAAGAAGTCCCGCTCAGCGGCTTCCAGTCCGGCCATGCCCACCTCCCGGTTTCCACTCCGTCGAGTGTAAGGCGTGTGCATTGCCGGAGGAATGGCTTTCGTCTATCCCGGCTTCCGGGAGAGATCAGGAGCAAGCATGGAAATCTGGCTGCCTGTCCTGTGCGCGCTTGCGGGCGCCGCGCTTGTCTGGTTCGCCTTTGCCGCACCCGCGCGCGGCCGGGCCGGCAGGGCGGAGGCGAACCTGGAAGCCGAGCGCAAGGCCCATGCCGTGCGTCTGGAAGAGATCGAGAAGGCGCGCGGCGAGAGCGAAACGCGCTTCACGGCGCTGGCCGCCGAGGCGCTCGGCAAGAACAGCGAATCCTTCCTGCGCCTGGTCAGCGAACGCTTCCAGTCGCACAAAGTCGAGGCGGAGAAGGACCTGAAGGCGCGAGAGGAGGCCATTGCCACGCTCGTCAAGCCGATCCGGGAAGAACTCAAGAAGGTCGAGGAGCGGGCGCAGGAACTGGAGAAGTCGCGCGAGGGCGCTTACCAGGCAATCAGGGAACAGGTGAAGCATCTTGCCGAGGGGCAGGTGCGGCTGCACACGGAAACCGGCCGGCTCGTGCAAGCGCTCCGCCAGCCGGGGGCCCGCGGAAGATGGGGCGAATATCAGCTCCGCAACGTGCTCGAAATGGCGGGAATGACGAAGCATGTCGATTTCGTCGAACAACAGACGCAGCGGGGCGACGACGGCGCGCTCCGCCCGGACGTAGTCCTGCGCCTGCCGGGCGGCAAGTCCATCGTGATCGACGCCAAGACGCCCCTGGAGGCCTATCTCAACGCCGTGGAGGCAGAGGACGAAGGGAAGCGCGCCGAACATCTGGGCGCACATGTCCGTCATTTGCGAGGCCACATGCGCGGACTGGCGTCGAAGGAGTACTGGCAGGCGCTGACGACCGATACGCCGGATTTCGTGGTGATGTTCGTGCCCGGCGAGGCATTCGTTTCGGTGGCGATGGAAAGGGATCCTGGCCTGTTCGAAGATGCGGTTGCGAACCGGGTGTTGATCGCCACGCCGACTACGTTGATCGCGCTGGTCAAGGCCGTGGCTTACGGCTGGCAACAGGAGAGGCTAGCGGAGAACGCGCGCGAGATCGCAGCGGCCGGTCGCGAACTCTATGACAGGGTGAAGACCTTCGGCAGCCATATGGAGCGGGTCAGCAGGTCACTGCGGCAGACGATGGAGCACTTCAACCGGAGCGTCGGCTCGCTGGAAGGCCGGGTGCTGCCCTCAGCCCGGCGCCTGGAGGCCCTGGGTGCTGCGCCCGAAGGCGAAGAACTGGCCGCTCCGCCTCCTGTCGAGACGGAACCGCGCAGTTTGCAGGCGGCTGAACTGATCGGTCCTGTGGAAGAAGCGAGCGCCGAAAAGGAATCGGCCTAGCAGTCAGCCCGCCGCGCCGCTCGCCTGCAGCCCCTGGCCGAAGCTCTCGCCGCCCTCGGCCATATGCGCCTCTTCCTCGGGCGTGCTCGGGCGGCCGAGCACGGCGTTGCGATGCGGAAACCGGCCGAAGCGGGCGACGATGTCGCGGTGGCGCGTCCAGCCCTGGATGCTCCGGTCCACATAGGCCCGCCATGCCGGATCGGCTGTCCGCCTGAGGGCCCGCAGCAGGTCGAGGCC
>JAJECZ010000367.1 GCA_022821735.1 Alphaproteobacteria bacterium
AACAGCATGCTCCAGGCCCCGGCGCGTGCGGACGCGGAGCGGGCCGGAGGCGGCATCCTGGGAAGCAGCAGCATGGCCGACGGCAGGATCGCGACGATCAGCAGGATCGAGGCCGCCCACCAGACTTCGCGCCACCCGAGCCAGGCGGCAGCCGCCACGGCGACCGGCGGCAGCAGGGCCTCGCCCAGCGGATGCCCCAGCATGACGATGCTCAGCGCCTTGCCGCGGTCCCCCTCGAAATGCCGCGCCGTCGCTGTATGGGCCGTGTGGGTGACGAGTCCCTGGCCGAAGAAGCGCAGTCCGCACAATGCCGCCGTCAGCAGGACCGCATTGGCCGCACTGGCCATGAGCGCACAGGCCCCGGCAAGACCGGCCAGCGCGAAGGCTGCGTAGCGGCGGAGCGCGATGCGGTCGATGGCGCGCCCCGCGAATGCGAACGCCGCGCCGCTCGCCAGCGTGCCGGCCATGTAGAGCGAACCGAAGCCCGCATGATCGAGCCCGAACTCGGCGCGGATCGGCGCGCCGAACAGCCCGATATAGAAGGTCTGCCCGAAACTCGAAAAACAGGCGAGCAGCAGGCCGAACCCGAGAAAGGGCGCGTTTGCAGCGACGAAACGGAAATAGGAGGCCAAGGACCTGCCCGGTTGTATCGGAGGCGTCGACAAGCCATAACCGGCCCGCACGCAAAAACTAACGAGGAAACGGGCGCATCTCCATGCCGCACTCCGAATCGCTGTTCGATCTCACGGGCGAGGTCGCCGTCGTCACGGGCTCCACCAAGGGCATCGGCAAGGCAATTGCCTGCCGCATGGCCGAGGCCGGCGCCAATGTCGTGGTGTCTTCGCGCAAGGCCGACGCCTGCGAGGCCGTGACGGCCGAAATCAATGAGAAATGGGCGCGCAACGGGGCCGAGGCCGTCTCCTGTCCCACCCATGTCGGCCACAAGGAGCAATTGCAGGGCCTGGTGGATTGCGCCGTCGAACGCTGGGGCAAGCTCACCATCGCCGTGCCCAATGCCGCGGCCAATCCCTATTACGGGCCGATAGCCGAAATACCCGATTCGGCGTTCGACAAGATCATGGAGACGAACATCCGCTCCACCCACTGGCTCTGCACGCTCGCCCTGCCGCATATGGAGGCCGCCGGCAGGGGCTCGATCATCATCATCGCCTCCATCGCGGGCCTGAAGGGCAACACCACGCTCGGAGCCTACGCGATCTCGAAGGTCGCGGAGCACCAGATCGCGCGCAACATCGCCGTGGAATACGGCCCGCAGAACATCCGCGCCAACGCCATCGCGCCGGGTCTCATCAAGACCGACTTCGCCAAGGCACTGTGGACCGACCCGGTCCGGCTGGACGGCGTCAATCAGACGCTGCCGCTCAGGCGGATAGGGGACCCGGACGAGATCGGTTCGGTCGCCGTCTTCCTCGCCAGCCGGGCGGCGTCCTATGTCACCGGGCAGGTCATCAATGTGTGCGGCGGAGCCGCCATTGTCTGACAGGCCGATGCGGATCGTGGTCGCCGGCCTCGGCGCGATGGGCGGCATGATCGCCGCGCTTCTGGCGCGCGGCGGCGCGGAGGTGTCGGGTCTCGCGCGGGGCGCGACCCTCGAGGCGGTCCGGTCGCGCGGCCTGGTCCTGGACTTCAAGGGCGAACGGCACGAAGCGCGGATCGCCGCGAATCACGACCCGGCCGCGCTCGGCGTCCAGGATGCGGTGATTATTGCCGTCAAGGAGCCGGCCCTTGCGGAACTGGCGCCGTCGCTCACCCCGATGATCGGCCCGGAGACGGCCATCGTCACCGCGATGAACGGGCTGTCCTGGTGGTTCTTTCACGGAACCGGCGACCGCCGGATCGCCTGCCTGGACCCGGAGGGCCGGATCGAGGCTGCGCTCCCCTCGCACCAGGCGGTCGGGGCCGTGCTGCATCTCTGGGCGACCGTGCCGGAACCCGGCCGTATCGACGCCGGCCCCGGCGACCGCGTCATCCTCGGCAGCCCCGGCGCCATTGACCTGTCTGCGCTCGCCGCCGCGTTCGAGGCCGGCGGTTTCCACGTGCAGCGCTCCGACGATATCCGGGCGGAGGTCTGGAGCAAGCTGCTCGGCAATCTCTCCGGCAACCCCATCAGCGCGGTCACCGGGGCCACGCTCGACCGGATTCTGTCGCCCGACGGCACGCTGGATGTCGCCATGGCGTTGATGGCCGAGACGACGGCGGTCGGCCGCGCCATCGGCATCGAACCCGTGATCTCGCTTGAAGCGCGGGTCGAACTCGGGCGCAGCCTCGGCGCCTTCAAGACGTCCATGCTTCAGGATTTCGAGAACGGCAAGCCGCCCGAGATCGCCGCATTGATGACATGCGTCAGCGAAATCGGCGCGGCGGAGGGCGTGCCGACGCCGCTGATCGACGCGATGAAGGCCGTGGTGACGCTGCGCGCGAAAGCCGCCGAGCTCCTCTGAACGCTTAGGCCGCGCGGGACAAGCGATTCCGCCGCTACAATCGCCATCCATGTCGCGACCTTCACCAGCCGAGCGGCGCGTCCTGATCTGGATGTGCGTGCTGATCGGCGTCAACCAGCTCGGCTTCGGCGCGATCGTGCCGGTGCTCCCGCTCTACGCGCAGGCTTTCGGCGTCACCGCGTCGGCGGTCGGCATGGCCGTCGCCATATACGGGCTCGCCCGGTTCCTCATCGCCATGCCCATCGGGCGCCTGTCGGACGCGCTCGGACGCCGCTCGGCGCTCGCGCTAGGCGGACTGCTTTCGGCGACGGGCAACCTCTGGTGCGCCTGGGCGGCGGATTTCCCGGAGTTCGTTGTCGCGCGCTTCGTCGCGGGCGCGGGCGCGGGAGCGGTCATCACGACGGGCCACGTCGTGCTCGCCGACATCACCCGGCCCGAATGGCGGGGCCGCGCCATCGGCATCTATCAGGGCACGTTCATCTTCTCCGTCGGCATCGGTCCCTTCCCCGGAGGGTGGCTCGCGGAAAACTGGGGACACGATGCGCCCTTCGTCGCCTGCGGGCTTGCCAGCCTCGCCGCCGGCGCCATCGCCTGGTTCGCGGTCGGCGAGACCCGCGACATCGCCGGCAACGGAAAGGCCGGCGGGCCCGCCCCGGACTTTCTCCGGCAATTGCGGCTCGTCGTCTCCAACCGCGCCTTCCTTCTGGTCAGCTGGGTTTCCTTCGTCAACGCTTTCTCCCGGACCGGCGGCCTCTTCACCATCGTGCCGATCCTGGGGGCGTCGAGCCTCGGCCTCGGAGCCGACGAGATCGGTTTCGGCATCGCGCTCGGGGCGGTTCTCGGCCTGCTTGCCGCCTGGCCGACAGGCGCCCTGACCGACCGGTTCGGCCGCAAGACCGTCATCGTTCCCGCCACTGCGATTTCCGGCGGCGCGATGCTGCTGTTCGCTCTGGCGCCCTCCTATTTCTGGTTCGCATCGGCCTGTGCGCTCTGGAGCGTCGCGACATCGGTCGGCGGCGCGGCCCCGGCGGCCTATGCGGCGGACAATGCGCCCGCCGGCATGAATGCGGCGGCGATGAGCAGCTTCCGCATGCTCGGCGACGCCGGCTACGTGCTCGGGCCGGTCCTGCTGGGCTTCGTCGTGGACGCCGGCGGAGAGCATGCCGCCCTCTATCTCGCCTCCGGCCTGCTGGTCCTGGCAGCACTTGCGTTCGCCGGGCTCGCCCGCGAAGGCCACCGTTTGTGAACGGCGCCGATCCCTCGCGGATCACCGGTCGGCAATGGCTGATCGTCGTGACGGTGCAGTCCGTCACCCTGCTCTTCGGCGTCACGCTCACCAGCGTCACCGTCATCCTGCCGCAGATGAAGGGCGCGCTCTCGGCGACCCAGGACCAGATTTCCTGGATCCTGACCCTCAACCTCGTCGCCACGGCGGTCGCCACACCGCTGACCGGCTGGCTCGCGGGAAAACTTGGCCAGCGCAACCTGCTGCTTGCATCCGTGCTCGGCTTCACCGGCGCTTCGGTGCTGTGCGGCTTCGCCGATTCGCTGGAGACCCTGATCGCGATCCGTGTCGTCCAGGGCGCTTTCGGCGCGCCCATCTTCCCGCTCGGGCAGGCGATCCTGCTCGGCAGCTTCAACCGGGAGCAGCAACCGTTCGTCGTGATGATGTGGGGCGTGGGCGGCGTGTTCGGGCCGATCCTCGGGCCGACCTTCGGCGGCATCGTGGGAGAGTTGCTGGACTGGCGCTGGGCCTTCTTCCTGATCCTGCCGCTGGGACTCGCCGCCTGCATCCCGATCCTGCTGGCGATCGGCCACAAGGAGCGCGGCACGGCGCGGCGATTCGACGCTGCCGGCTTCGTCATGATCGC
>JAJECZ010000383.1 GCA_022821735.1 Alphaproteobacteria bacterium
GCCAATACCGGCATCACCGGCGCGGTGGACGGATACGGCCGGCGGCTGGGCCGGCTCGGGCTCGGCCGGACCGGCAGCCACATCCACCTGCCTCCCCCGCTGGCGGAAACGACCTACGGCCGGCTGGGCGACCTGCCCTTCTTCGGGAGCGTCCTCCTCCTCGCCGCATTCGCCGCCTGGCGCGGCCGTCGATAGGAGCCGGCGGCGCCGGCGCTATCGCTCGGTCCACCGCCGCCGTCCGCGGCTGCGGCCGAGGCGGCGGTCGCGCTCTAGGCCGTGGCGCTTCAGGAAGCGGTGCACCGTGGACGAACTGAACGACAGGCCCTCGGCGGCGAGCGCGTCGCGCAGCCCCCGGATGGTAAGCCCCGGCCGCGCCTCAAGGATGCGGAGAATCCGCTCGCGCTCCGGCTCGATCCGGGAGACGTCGCCCCCCATCGGGTCGCGCCGCACATGGCCGCGCTCGCGAAAGCGCCGGACCCAGTTGCGGACGGCGCTTTCGCTGACCCCAAAACGCCGGGCCGCAGCGGCGACGCCGACGCCCTCCTCCAGTACCGCCGCGACCGCCCGGCCCCGCAGGTCCTCGCTGACCGGGCGGCCGCGCCGCTGCTTTCCCAAAACGCCCGCCCGACCGCTCGCCGCTTCCATCGTCATCGCTCCTCCTCCCGCCTCCCCCTTCACCGCCGGCCGGCCCGCAAAGCCGGGTGAAATTATCAGCCGCCGGCGCGCGCCTTCCGGCTGGCGGTCCCGGTAACGGGTGCGCCTTTCCAGCTCCGGGTCGAATGCGGAAGCAGGGCGCTCGGACGGCGCCTCCGCCGGACGGTCAGGTCATGGCCTCGTTCGGTCCTTCAAGGATTTGATAGCACATATATAGAACATTCAGGGATATAGTCAAGCATAAAATGGCAATGATTCGTCAATTGCGTTCGCCCCGCGGATGCGGATGCGGCGTCAACACACTTGACCCTCCCGGTCCCGGCTTGCGACAACGGGCCATTAACCCGCATTGTCCGGCGGGCCTGTGCCATGCCGAAATCAGGGAGCGTCCGCCGCGTGCTCGAAGGCAACTATCATTTCACCAGCGAGTCGGTGTCCGAAGGCCATCCGGACAAGATTTGCGACCGGATTTCGGACTCGATCGTGGATGCCTTCATGGCGGAGGGCGAGCCGGAGCTAAACCGCTGCGGCGTCGAAACCATGGTGACGACCAATCTGATCGTGATCGGCGGCGAAGTCCGGGGTCCTGCCGCCATCACCCGCGAACGGATGAGCGAGCTCGCACGCCAGGCGGTGCGCGAGATCGGCTACGAACAGGCCACATTCCACTGGCGCGACAGCACCGTGCTCTGCGTGGTCCACCAGCAGTCCGGCGACATCGCCATGGGCGTGGACGGATCGACGGGGGCGGGCGCGAACAAGGACGAAGGCGCCGGCGACCAGGGCCTGATGTTCGGCTATGCCTGCCGCGAGACCCCGGAGCTGATGCCCGCCGCCATCCAGTACAGCCATGAAATCCTGCGCAGAATGGCGCAGGCCCGGCATCGGGGCGAGTTTGGCGACAGTCTCGGGCCCGACAACAAGAGCCAGGTCACGCTGCTTTACGAGAACGGGCGGCCGGTGCGCGCGACCTCGGTCGTGGTGTCCACCCAGCACAGCCCCTGCCTCGACCAGCGCCAGGTGAAGGAACTCGTCCGGCCCTATGTCGAGCAGGTCCTGCCCGGAGGCTGGATGTGCCCGGAGGAAGATTTCCATGTGAATCCCACCGGCCGTTTCGTGATCGGCGGGCCGGACGGCGACGCGGGCCTCACCGGACGCAAGATCATCGTCGATACCTATGGCGGCGCAGCACCCCACGGCGGCGGCGCGTTCTCCGGCAAGGACCCGAGCAAGGTGGACCGCTCCGCGGCCTATGCAGCCCGGTATGTCGCCAAGAACGTCGTCGCGGCGGGTCTTGCGGACAAATGCATCGTGCAGGTGGCCTACGCCATCGGCGTGGCGGATCCGGTTTCCGTGCTGCTCAATACGCAGGGTACCGGCCGGGTTCCGGACGAGAAGCTTACGGACGCCGTGCGCGAGGCGGTCGATCTCAGCCCGCGCGGCATCCGCACACGCCTCATGCTCAACCGCCCGATCTACAAGCGAACCAGCTCCTACGGCCATTTCGGCCGCGAGCCGGAAAACGATGGCGGCTTCTCCTGGGAACGGACCGACCTCGCGAAGGACCTGCAGGCCGCGCTTACTTGATCGAACCGACCGACTACCGTTTCTACGGACGGCGGCGCGGCCGGCCCCTGAACCCGGGACGCCGCCGGGCCCTGGATGCGGTCCTTCCCGCCCTGCTGCTGCCGGACGGGCCGCTCGATCCGGCGGCGCTGTTCGGTTTCGACATCGAGGACCTGTGGTTCGAAATCGGTTTCGGGGCCGGCGAGCATCTGGCCTGGCAGGCCGGACGGCACCCGCGCATCGGCTTTATCGGCGCCGAACCCTATATCAACGGCGTCGCCAGCCTGGCGGCGCGCGCGGACGCGGAGGGCCTCGCCAATCTCCGCATTCATTGCGACGACGCGACCTCGGTGCTGGACCGGCTGCCTGCCAATGCGCTGGGCAGGGTCTTCATCCTGTTTCCCGACCCCTGGCCGAAAGCGCGGCACCGCCGCAGGCGCATCGTCGCGCGCCCGATGCTGGACCGGCTCGCGCGGACCATGCGGGCGGGGGCGGAACTCCGCCTGGCGACGGACCATGACGACTATCTCGACCGTATGCTGGAGCAGTTGACCTCGCACCCCGCATTCGCCTGGACGGCGGCATGCGCCGACGACTGGCGGCAACGCCCTGCTGACTGGCCGGAAACGCGCTATGAGGCCAAGGCGCGCGCGGCGGGCGTCAAATCGACCTATCTGCGCTTTGCCCGCCACGACAGCGTTGCGGTTTCCCTTGCCTGACGCTATATTCCGCGCGCTTGCCTGCTTGTCGTGGATGCGGGCTGCTCATTCTTGACAGTGGGAAGCGAATTGGGGGCTTCGGGCCGCCTTTTTTCGTTGGGAGAAGACCGACGGCCGTAACCGTTGCCGACAGTGCCGCCACGCAGCGCGTGGCCGACCTCGTGGCGCCCGCCCTGGAGGGGCTGGGCTACGACCTCGTGCGCGTCCGGTTCGGAGGCAGCGACCCGGTGCTGCAGATCATGGTGGAGCGGCAGGACCGGAGCGGCATGACCGTGGACCATTGCGCCGAGGCAAGCAGGACGCTGTCGGCACTGCTGGACGTCGAGGACCCGATTCCGCAGGCCTATTCGCTGGAGGTGAGCTCCCCCGGGATCGACAGGCCACTCACGCGGCCGGGCGACTTCGTGCGCTTTGCCGGATTCGAGGCCCGGGTCGAGCTCGAGGACGGCATAGCCGGCCAGCGCCGGTTCCGCGGCCGGCTGGAGGGACTGGAAGGCGGAACCCTGCGGTTGCAGACGGAGCACGGCGAGGCGGAACTGCCGCTGACCGCCGTCAAGTCGGCGAAATTGCTTGTGACCGATGCGCTGCTTGCGGCCGCAGCCGACGGCGCAATCTAGGAAAGCGAGGGCGACCCCGCCATGGTGAACATTCTCGGGCCCGAACTGCTGCAAATCGCGGATAGCGCGGCGCGCGAAAAAGGCATCGACCGCGACGAGGTCATTGTTGCCGTCGAGCAGGCGATCCAGCGCGCAGGACGGTCCAAATACGGCCTGGAGCACGATATTCGCGCCTCGATCGACCGCAAGACCGGGGAAATCCGGCTGGCGCGCTACCGGGAGGTGGTTGAGGACGGCGCGGAAATTGAGGACGAGTTCGCACAGATGACCCTGACCCACGCACAGCGCTACAATGCGTCCGCCAAGGTCGGGGACATGCTGGTCGACGATCTGCCGCCGATCGATTTCGGGCGCGTCGCCGCCCAGTCCGCGAAGCAGGTCATCGTCCAGAAAGTGCGCGAAGCCGAGCGCGCCCGGCAGTATCGGGAGTTCGTCGGACGGGTCGGCGAGATCGTCAACGGCCTGGTCAAGCGCAACGAGTTCGGCCATGTGGTCGTCGATCTCGGCCAGGCCGAGGCGGTTCTTCGCAGAGACGAGATCATTCCGCGCGAGCATCCGCGCCGCAATGAGCGCGTCCGGGCCCTGATCCACGAGGTCCGGGAAGAGACGCGCGGCCCGCAGATCTTCCTGTCGCGCACGCGCAACGAGTTCCTGGTGCGCCTGTTCGCCCAGGAGGTGCCGGAGATCTATGACGGCATCATCGAAATACGCGCCGTGGCCCGCGACCCGGGCAGCCGCGCCAAGATCGCGGTGATCTCCAACGACCCCGGCATCGACCCGGTAGGCGCCTGCGTCGGCATGCGCGGCAGCCGCGTCCAGGCGGTCGTGAGCGAACTCCACGGCGAAAAGATCGACATCATTCCCTGGTCCGAGGACCCGGCGACCTTCATCGTCAATGCGCTTGCGCCGGCCGAGGTGGTGAAGGTCGTGCTCGACGAGGAGGACGGGCGCATCGAGGTCGTCGTGCCGGACGACCAGCTGAGCCAGGCGATCGGGCGCCGCGGCCAGAATGTCCGCCTCGCAAGCCAGCTTACAGGCTGGTCTATCGACATTCTCACCGAAGCCGAGGAGTCGGAGCGCCGCCAGGAGGAAATGCGGCAGCGTTCGGCGCTGTTCATCGACGCGCTCGACGTCGATGAAGTCATCGCGCAACTGCTTGTCACCGAAGGGTTCACGACCCTCGAGGAAGTCGCCTATGTCGGCATCGAAGACCTGATGGATATCGAGGGCTTCGATGAGGAGATCGCCGAAGAGTTGCAACGCCGGGCGCAGGACTTCCTGGAACAGCAGGCGGCGCGGCTGGACGGCGAGCGCATCGAACTCGGCGTTGCGGACGAACTCGCCGAAGTGGAAGGCCTGACCGGCCATATCGTGGTGGCACTTGGGCATGCGGGCGTTCTGACGCTCGACGATTTCGCCGACCTCTCGAGTGACGAACTGCGCTTTATCGCGAGCCCGATGCACGAGCGTCGCGACCTCGACGCAATCGCGGCGCTCGACCAGGAGAGTCTCGAAGCAGGGCTCGCGACGAGCGCCCTCGACCCCGACACCGCGGACGCGATGATCATGGCGGCCCGCGCCCACTGGTTCGACGACGAGCTCGTCGGAGAAGAAGACGAGCCCGTCGGAGAAGAACCGGCCGGCGACCGGTCGTGAGGAGACGGACGAGAACGTGGCCAGCGCGGCAACAAAGGACGATGGCGGGATGCGCCGATGCGTCGCGACGCGGCAGTGTCGGCCGCGACGGGAGCTGATTCGGTTCGTCATCGGACCGGATGGCGGACTCGCGCTCGATCTGGAAGAAAAGCTGCCCGGAAGGGGCTATTGGGTCAGCGCCGATTCGAAGAGCCTGGACGCCGCCCGGCGCGGGCGGGCATTCCAGCGCGCTGCGCAGCGGCAGTTCTCGTTGCCCGGAGATCTGGAAGCGCGCGTGGAGGCAGGCCTCGTGCAGCGTTGCTGCGGCCTCCTGGGACTCGCCCGGCGCTCGGGATTGCTTGCAGCCGGTTTTGAAGGCGCCAGCGAATGGCTTCGGGAAGGCCGCGGCGGGCTTCTGGTCGAAGCGCTGGACGGTGCGGAAAACGGCAGGCGGGCGCTTGCCGGCCTGGCGCGCGGCCTGCCGGTGGTATCGGTTTTGACCGCAGCCGAGATGGGCGCGGCAATAGGGCGTGACATTACGGTTCATGCGGTGCTAGGTCCGGGTCGGCTGGCGGAGCGGTTCGCCCGCGAAGCCGGACGGCTTGCCGGCTTCCGCAATGGAACGGCGGACGGGAGACAAGGATGACCGAAAGCGGCGATCGCGACAGTGGCAAGCTCAGCCTCTCCCGCCCGGGTAAGCTGGAGTTGAAGAAGAGAGTGGGCGCCGGAAAGGTTCGCCAGAGCTTTTCCCACGGCCGGTCGAAGCAGGTGACGGTGGAGGTCAAGCGCAAGCGCACGATCATCACCGACAAGCCCGGGAAAGAGGCCCAGCAGACAGCCGGCGGGCTGAG
>JAJECZ010000232.1 GCA_022821735.1 Alphaproteobacteria bacterium
GCCCGCTCCACCACGGCGCGCGGCAGGCCCGCAAGGCGCGCGACATGGATGCCGTAGGAGCGGTCCGCCGCGCCGGGCGCGACCTCGTGCAGGAAGACCACCGAACCCTGCCATTCCTTGACCCGCATGGTGCGGAGGGCGAGGCGGTCGAGCTTGCCGGCCAGCAGGGTGAGTTCGTGATAGTGCGTCGCGAACAGCGCCCGGCAGCGGCAGGCCTCGTGAAGCTGCTCGACGACCGCCCAGGCGATCGACAGCCCGTCGAAGGTCGCCGTGCCGCGTCCGATCTCGTCCAGGATGACGAGCGACCGCTCGCCCGCCTGGTTCAGGATCGCCGCCGTCTCGACCATCTCGACCATGAAGGTCGAACGCCCGCGGGCCAGGTCGTCCGACGCCCCGACGCGGCTGAACAGCCGGTCCACCGCGCCGATATGCGCGCGGTCGGCCGGCACGAAGCTGCCCATCTGGGCCAGGATGGCGATGAGGGCGTTCTGGCGCAGGAAGGTGCTCTTGCCCGCCATGTTCGGCCCGGTGACGAGCCAGAGCCGCCGGTCCGGCGAGAGGTCGCAGCCATTCGCGACGAAGGGCTCGTCCAGCGCCGCCTCGACGACCGGATGGCGCCCGCCCTCGATCTCGAAGGCGAGGCTGTCGTCCACCAGCGGCCGGCTCCAGCCGCATTCGACGGCGAGCGCCGCCAGGCCGGCGGCCGCGTCGAGCAGGGCGAGCGCCTGCGCCGCGGCTGCAATCGCCCCGCCCGCCTCCAGCACAAGAGCCGCGAGGCGCTCGAAGATCGCGAGTTCCGCCGCCAGCGCCTGTTCGGCCGCACCCGCGATCTGCGCTTCCAGCCTGCCGAGCTCGACCGTGGTGAAGCGCATAGAGTTGGCCATGGTCTGCCGGTGGATGAAGGCGTCGTCGGCCATGAGGCGCCCGGAGGCGGCCTGCGTCACCTCGACGAAATAGCCGAGAATGTTGTTGTGCCTGATCTTGAGCGAGGCCGCGCCGGTCTCGGATGCATAGCGCGCCTGCAGGCCGGCCACCGTCTTGCGGCTGTCGTCGCGGAGCGATCTCAACCGGTCGAGTTCACCGTCATAGCCGCTGGCCACGAAGCCCCCGTCGCGTGCGGCGAGCGGCAGATCCGGGCCGAGCGCCGCGGCCAGCGCCGCAACGGTCTCGTCATGGCCGCGGAGCGCGGCGCAGGCCTCCGCCAGTAGGGGCGGCGGGGCGTCGAACAGGCCGGCGATCCCGCCCGCGAGCGCAAGGGCATCGCGGATCGCCGCCAGGTCGCGCGGGCCGCCGCGTCCGAGCCCGAGACGGGAGAGGGACCGTTCGATATCCGGCGTGCGGGCCAGCCGTCCGATAAGGTCACGGCGCAGGCGCTCTTCGCCGGACAGGCGCTCCACCGCGTCGTGGCGGGCCGCGATTGTCGCCGGGTCGGTGAGCGGCGCGGCGAGCCAGGCCGCCAGCAGGCGCCCGCCGCCCGCGCTGCGGGTCCGGTCGATGGTCGCGAGCAGGCTGCCCCGGCGCTCGCCGGAGAGCGTCGCCGTCAGTTCCAGGTTCCGGCGCGTCGCGGGGTCGATCTCCAATATCCGGCCGGGACCGGCGGGGCGGGGCGGCTCCAGGCGCGGCAGGCGTCCCTTCTGCGTCAGCTCCAGATAATCGACCAGCACGCCGCACGCAGTCTGTTGCGCGCGGTCGAAGCGGCCGAAGCCCTCCGGCGTGGCGACCTCGAACGCCTCCAGCAGCCGGCGCCGGGCATTTTCGCTGTCGAAGCGCGCTGCCGGCAGCGGCGTCGCCGTTCCGTCGAATCCGGTCTCATCCAGCAACCCTTCGGGCAGTACCAGTTCCGAAGGCTCGATCCGCGCCAGCAATACCGGCAGGCCGCCATCCTCTACGGTCTCGACCCGGAACTCGCCGGTCGAGATGTCCGCCCAGGCGAGCGCCTTCGCGCCGTTCGCCTCCGCCAGCACCGCCAGATAGTTGTGCCGCCGGGCTTCCAGAAGGGCGTCTTCGGTCAGCGTTCCCGGCGTGACCAGCCGCACCACATCGCGCGCCACGACTGCGCCGCTGCCGCGCTTGCGGGCCTCGGCCGGGTCTTCCGTCTGCTCGCAGATGGCGACCTTGAAGCCCTTTCGGATCAGCCGCTCCAGATAGGCTTCGTGCGCCCGGACGGGCACGCCCGCCATCGGGATGTCCTCGCCGTCATGGCGGCCCCGCCTGGTGAGCGCGATGTCGAGCGCGCCCGCAGCCTTGACCGCATCCTCGAAGAACAACTCGTAGAAGTCCCCCATCCGGTAGAACAGCAGATAGCCCGGATGCTCCTCGCGAATAGCGAGATATTGCGCCATCATCGGCGTGCTGCTGGCGGGGCGGGCGGCTTTCATCGGGGGCGGCGGTCTTCCGGCGGACGGGCCGCCCAGCATTCCGCATCCCGCCCGTTTCGCCAATGCCGACGCGCGGGGAAAAATCTGGCGGCAGGCGGCGGGGATTTGGTATATCTCGTCGAACCCGGAAGAAACGAGACTGGCTTTCATGGCGCAGACGGCGGTATTCGACACCCTCGCAGCGGTTCAGCGGCTTGAGGACGCCGGCGTCGAGCGCAAACATGCCAAGCCTACGCCGAAGCGATAGCGACGGCCGTGCACAGCGCCGATCTGGCGACCAGGAACGATATGGAGACCGCGCTGGCGGCGACCAAGAATGACATGGAGGCCGCCTTGGCGGCATTGGAATCGAGGCTGACGATCCGGTTCTACGGGGCGCAATTGGCGACTGTCGCCCTGGTTGTCGCGTTGCTGAAGCTGCTTCCCTGACAAGCAGCCTGCCGAGGGGGGACAGGATGGATTTCGGCTTCAGCATTCCGCACAGGGGCCCGCTCGCCAGTCCGGCGGACCAGAAGCGGCTCGCGCAGACCGGCGAGCGTCTGGGCTATGCGGCGCTTACGGTCTCGGACCACATCGTCATCCCGCGCGACATCGGGTCGAAATACCCCTATTCCGAGACGGGCGACTTCCCCGGCAGCCGGTCGGGCGAGGCGCTGGAGATGATCGCGCTGCT
>JAJECZ010000418.1 GCA_022821735.1 Alphaproteobacteria bacterium
CACCTCTCCCATGCGTTTCACAGGGGTTTTCAAAAATTGCGCCGCCCGGCCGCGCGGCGCCGGAAATGCGGCTCCGGAGATCGCTTCTCCGAGTCTTATATCGGTATATTTTCTCTCATGTCAAGCCCTGAATGGAATAAAAAGTGAATATGTGGCATGAGCCCCCTCCCGGCGGGAGCGGCGGACGGCGCCCACGAACACAGTCGCTCTCCCGAAGGCGCATCGCCGCTCTCGTCGGCGTCGCTCCCTTCAACCGCGACAGCGGAACCATGCGCGGCAAAAGAACCGTCTGGGGAGGACGAGCCAGCGTGCGCGCAACCCTCTACATGGCCGCCCTCTCGGCAAGCCGGTGCAACCCGACCCTGAAACGCTTCTATCAACGCCTCACCGATGCCGGAAAGCCCAAAAAGCTCGCACTCACAGCACTCATGCGAAAGCTGCTCACTATCCTCAACGCCATACTCAGAGACGGAAAACCATGGCTCGCCACTTGAAAAACAACACAGTCGCTCTCCCGCACACGGGCCGGCGGGGGCCCCGGAACGGGGCCGGGCGGTCAGGCTGCCCGGCGGCGGCGGGAGCCGGCGAGTATCAGGGTCGCGAGGAGCGACACGGCGATCATCGGCAGGATGCCGATATTGATCCAGTCCCAGCCGAGGTCCTCCAGGATGCGGCCGGAGAACAGCGCCGAGACGGCGATCGAGCCGAAGACGACGAAATCGTGGACTCCCTGCACCTTGGCGCGTTCGGCAGGCGTGTGCACTTCGGTGAGCAGCGCCGAGCCTCCGACGAACATGAAGTTCCAGCCGACGCCGTTCAGGAAGAGCGCGACGGCGAAATGCATGAGCGTGATGCCGGTCAGGTTGACAGCGGCGCAGACGGCGATCATCGCAATGCCCGCCAGGATGACCGGCCGTGCCCCGAAACGGGACACCAGATGGCCGGTGAAGAAGGCGGGCAGATACATGCCGATGACATGCGCCTGCATGACGCTGAAAGTATCGTCCGTGTCGAAGCCGCAGGCTTCCATCGCCAGCGGCGTCGGGCTCATCACCAGCGACATGGTGGAGTAGGCGGCCGCCGACGCCAGAACGGCGACGATACAGGCGGGCTGGCGCAGGATTTCGAGCAGGGGACGGCCCGTGTCGCGGCGGTCTTCCGCGCTCATCCTCGGTATTTTCACGAATGCGAGAAGGCAGAAGGAGAGGAGATAGAGCCCGACCAGCGAGAGATAGCTGCCGGCGTAGAAGACCGGCGCCAGCCAGTCGAGCGTGTGCTTTGCCAGTTCCGGCCCGATGACGGCCGCCAGCAGCCCGCCTGCCAGCACCAGCGAAATCGCCTTGGGCCGGAACTCCGGCGTCGCGATGTCGGCGGCGGCGAACCGGTAGAAGATCGCAAAACCGTTGAACCAGCCGATTATGGCCACGCCGAGGCAGAAGCCCCAATAGCTCATGTCGTAGATCGCCTGGACGGCGATCAGCGCCCCTGCGCACCCGATCACCGTGCCGAGCATGAAACCCGCGCGGCGCCCGATCCGGCGCATCAGCAGCGAGGCCGGAATCGAGGCGCTCATGACGCCAGCGTGATGGAAGAAGAGCGGCGCGGTCGCCCACCCGGCATCCTCCGCCAGCGTCTTGCCGACCAGCGGCACCGTCACGATCATCAGGGTCGTGGCGGAAATGTAGAGCGCCTGGCAGACGGCAAGCAGCAGCACATTGCGCTTGACGGGATCGTTGAGCATCGCGGGGCCGGCCGGAACGGGAAAACGCCCGACCTTACCCGCGAACGGGCAAGGTCCGCGCCTCAAAAATGCGCATGGGTCAGACCGTCCCGTCGCGCACGAAAGGATAGATCCGGATCATGTCCTGGCCCGGGTCGGAATCGGCGAAGGCGGCAACCGTGTCGTAGGCGCGGAAGATCGTCGGGCAGGGCGCGCCGTCCGCGCCGGCGGTTTCGACAAACAGTCCGAGGTCCTTCTTCACGAGATGGGCCTCGGCTCCCGACCCGCTGAACTCGCCCGTCGCGACATGCTTCGGAAAGGCATGCAGGGTCGTGAAGTTCTGTCCGGTGCTGGCGTTGATGACCTCCAGCATGGTCATGATGTCGAGGCCGGCGCGCTCGCCATAGGCCACCGCCTCCGTGGAGGCGACGAGACCCGAGATGTTGAGGGCGTTGTTGACGAGCTTCATCGTCTGGCCGAGCCCCGGTTCCAGCCCGACGTGGAAGACCGTTCGCGACCAGGCCCCGACCATCGCCCGAGCGCGGTCCAGCACCTCCTCGGGACCGGACGCCATGCTGGCAAGCGTGCCTTCCTCGGCGCGGAACTTCATGCCGGACACGGGACTGTCGAGATAGGCGATGCCGGCTTCGGCCAGGATATGGGCGTTCTCGCGGGCGGCGGCAGGGCCGATGGTGCAGGTATCGACCACGATCTGTCCCGAATGCGCGGCGGCGGCAATTTCCAGCACGACCTCGCGGTTGGCGGCGACAGTCGGCAGCGAAAGTGCGACGATACCGGCCCGGCGCGCGACTTCGCCGTTGGACTGTGCCGTGGCCGCGCCCGGCGGCGCCCGGTCCGCAGTGCCGGCGATATCGTGCACGACCGTCTCCCGCCCGGTCGCGGCGGCGTGACGGGCCATCGGCCCGCCCATATTGCCAAGGCCGATGAAGCCGAAAGTCTCGTCCGCCATGCTGCGCCCCTCCCGTTTTCAGCCACCATAACGGCATTCGCCGCCGGCCGCGTGCGTCGAATAACGGTTTCCCTACCCGACGCCGGGATTGTAGAATTGCGGTTTCGTGCGAGGGAGAGGTTCCATCCCGACCGGATTTGCAGAGGCGGAGCGGACCCGTTTCCGGAGCTTGCTGGCGCTGGCGGCCGGCAGTTCCTACGACGGCGAGCGCGAGGCGGCGCTGGCGGCGGCCCGGCGGCTGGCGTCGCGCCACGGGATGTCCCTCTCGGAAGCGGCGCGGTCGGGCGGAGAGCCGGAATCCGTTCGCGAGGAGAGCCCGTTCGAGCGGATGCGGCGGCAACGGGCGGCGGCGCGGGCCCACGCCTTCCGCGAGAGCGAACGGCAGGCGGAGGAGGACCGCGCCCGCTTCCGCGCCGCATGGGAAGACGCGCTGCGCCGGGGGCTGGACCGCGAGGAAGAGCGTGTGCGCAGGCATCCGGGACCGAGCTTCATGTGGCGGAGCCGTCGCCGGCTGGAGCCCGTCCAGCATGCGACCGTGCTGCTCAACGAAACGCGCCTGCCGTTCGCGGAGATCGCCGAAATCACCGGCCTCGACCGCTACGCGGTGGTCGGCCTCAAGCTCAAGCTGAGGGACGCGGTCTGAACCGGACGCTGCCGCGCCCGGCTGCTGCCGCACGGCGCGCTGAAGGATGAGGGGATGACCGACCTGCTGCAGGAACTGGCGCGCCGCCGGGCCGTGGCCGAGGCGCATGGGGGCGAGTCGAAGGTCGCGCGCCAGCGCCGGGCCGGCAAGCGGCTGGCGCGCGAGCGGGTCGCGATGCTCATGGATTCCGGCAGCTTTACCGAGATCGGCGGCCTTGCGACGCATGCCCCCACCCGTGTCACGCCGGTGAAGGACAAGGTGACGCCGGCGGACGGCGTCGTCACCGGTTTCGGCCGGATAGACGGGCGCATCGCCGGCGTGGTTGCGGAGGATTTCACCGTGCTCGGCGGCTCGCTCGGGCTGGTGAATTTCGAGAAGAAGAACCGGATGATCGAGCTGGCCCTGCGGGACCGGGTGCCGCTGGTCTGGCTGTTCGACGGGGCGGGTGCGCGCACGGACGAATATATCGGCGAGGGGCTCGCGCCGATGCACCATTTCATGGATGTGGCGCGGCTCTCCGGCACCGCGCCGACGATTGCGGCGGTGCTCGGCCCGACCGCCGGGGACAGCTCGCTGCTGGCTTCCATGATGGAGTTCATCGTCATGGTGAAGGGGGA
>JAJECZ010000228.1 GCA_022821735.1 Alphaproteobacteria bacterium
ATCCGCACGATGATCAACCACCAGACCAACGAGCTCTTCTTCGACAATATGCACATTCCGGCCGATGCACTGATCGGCGAGGAGGGCCGCGGCTTCCGCTACATTCTGGACGGCATGAACGCTGAGCGCATCCTGGTGGCCTCCGATGCGCTGGGCGACGCCAGGTTCTTCATCAACCGCGCCGTCGAATACGCCAACGACCGCAGCGTGTTCGGCCGCCCGATCGGGCAGAACCAGGGCATCCAGTTCCCCATCGCGGAAGCATACGCCCAGACCGCCGCGGCGGAGCTGATGATGCGCAAGGCGGCCGCGCTGTTCGAGGCGGGCGAGCCCTGCGGTCCGGAGGCCAATATGGCCAAGCATCTCTGCGCCGAGGCCTCCTGGAAAGCAGGCGACGTGTGTATGCAGACCTATGGCGGCTTCGCCTTCGCGGAGGAGTACGACATCGAGCGCAAGTTCCGCGAGGCGCGCCTCTACCGCACGGCGCCGATCTCGACCAATCTCGTGCTGGCCTACCTCGCCGAGCATGTGCTCGGCCTGCCGCGCTCCTACTGATCCGGCAAACGAGCCGGCTGTCCGTGCGGCGTCTCCGCGTGGGCGCGGCGCCAAGCCTCCTGCCGGTCGTCGAGGTCGGCGGCGTCCGCGAGGCCGCTTCCCGCCGTCAGTTCCTCGAGTGCGGCGAGCCAGCTTTCCCAATAGGGACGGTCGGGCTCGGCGCGGAGCGCGCGGCCGAGATGTTCCGACCAGACGGGCCAGGTAAAATGCCCCGCCTCGTGCAGCCGCACCGTCATGGCGAAAGCGCGCGCCTGCCAGGGCTCCTCGAACGGCGCGTCCGGCGTCACGCCGGCTCCAGATAGGGTTCCCAGAGGTCGATCATGATCGTGTCCGCCGCCGATGCGGACGGCCCCCAGAGTTCGCGGGCGGAGAAGCGCACGCTGTAGAGGTGGCGCGGGTCCTGGTCCCCGGTGGCGGCGTGGGAGTCGGGATAGACATGCGCGCCCCAAAGCCGCTCGACCGTGCCGATACGGCCGCGGCAATAGCGCGGCAGGCGGGTGTGGCCGACGGGGTGGATGTTCAGCGCGCGCACCCTGTCGCCCGGCGCGAAGGCCGGGGCGGCGTTCGTCTCGCGCTCGGTCGGTCCGCCCGTCTTCAACGCCTTCTCCAGATTCCCCGCATCCAGCCGCCGGAGCTTCGCTGGCGCACCTTCCAGCAGGCCGCGTTCCGCCAGCAGCGCGTCCAGCCCGAACAGCCAGTGCTCGTAATAGGTTGTCGCCAGATAGTCGCCGGGCGGCATGGCCTCGCGCGCATGGCGGGACTTGTCGAGGTTCCATTGCCCGGTGAAGCCCATGGCAAGCGTGAGCGCGAAGGCGCGCCGCTCCCACTCCGCGTGAAAGACCGGCTCGTCCGCCTCCGGCCCGACCGGGCCGAAGCCGTGCATCCCGCCGAGGTCGTGCGCGCCGTTCACGGGGCGGCGGCCTTGGCCGTGCCGATCATGGCGTCGCGCGTGACCAGCCCGGCCAGCACCTCCGCGCTCAAGCCTTCCGTGCCGGCGGGCCGCTCGGGCAGCACCAGGTAACGGATCTCGGCGGTCGAATCCCAGACGCGGACCTCGACATCCTCGCCCACCTCCATGCCGAACTCCCCGAGTACGGCGCGCGGCTCGATCACCGCGCGGGCGCGGTAGGGCGGCGCCTTGTACCAGACCGGCGGCAGCCCGAGCACCGGCCACGGATAGCAAGAGCAGAGCGTGCAGACGACCAGGTTGTGGACATCAGCCGTGTTCTCGACAACGACCATATGCTCGCCCTGCCGGCCGGTGAAGCCGAGCTCGGCGATGGCGGCAGAGCCGTCGGCGAGCAGGCGCGCCCTGTAGTCGGGATCGGTCCAGGCGCGGGCCACAACCTGCGCCCCGTTATGCGGCCCGACCTCATGCTCATAGGTCTCGATCAGCCGGTCCATCGCCTCCGGATCGACATAGCCCCGCTCCACCAGCAGCGACTCCAGCGCCTGCACCCGGAGTTCGAGAGCATCCGGACCGTGGTCGTGCATTTTCGCTCTCCCGACATGCCGTCATGCGCGGTGAATATAACCCGCCGCCGCCGGGCCGGCATACCCAACCGCCTTCCGCCCCGCCGCGCCGTGGCCTAAAGTGGTGAGCAACCTCTTCGCACAGCACCGCAACACCGGGAGACGATTGTCCCATGCCACTCGACGAAGGGTCACGCTTCGACAAGAACCGGCTTCCGAGCCGGCATGTCACCGAAGGGCCGTCCAAGGCGCCGCACCGCTCCTTCTACTACGCCATGGGCATGACGGAGGAAGAGATCCACGCCCCGCTCGTCGGCGTCGCAACCTGCTGGAACGAGGCCGCGCCCTGCAACATCACCCTCTCCCGCCAGGCGCAGGCGGTGAAGGCGGGCGTCAAGGCCGCCGACGGCACGCCGCGGGAGTTCACCACGATCACCGTGACCGACGGCATCGCCATGGGCCACCAGGGCATGAAGGCCTCGCTCGTGTCGCGGGAAGTGATCGCCGACTCCGTCGAGCTCACC
>JAJECZ010000094.1 GCA_022821735.1 Alphaproteobacteria bacterium
GGCCGCGGTCGGCCTCGTGCGGGCCGGCGCGCTGGTCGAGGCGGCGGGACCGGACGGAATGCCGGGCTGGTGAGCGGCCGGACCCGCAGGCTGTCTCCGGGCCGCGTCAGGGCCTGCGGGCGAGCAGCCTCACGCCGCCGAGGTTCCCGGCGCGAAAGAGCCCGGCGATGCTCGAATAGAAGTCGTCCAGCCCCGCGAACACCTGCTCGCCGTGCAGGGCCACCTCATGCTCGCGGTTGTCGCGATAGGCCTGCGCGCGCTCCGCCACATGCTCCGTCCAGGACGCGGTCACGTCCTCGATGACGATGTCCGCGAAGCCCGCGCGGCCGAGGTCGCGGCGCAGCTCGTCCAGGCGGGGGAGGTTGCGGCTGTAGACCTTGACGGCGAGGGTCTCGCGCTCCTCGTCGGTGAAGGGTCCGCGCTCGAAATAGTCCTCGACATACATGCCGCCGCCCGGGCGGAGCGCCTCGCGGCAGCGCCGGTAGAGCCGCTCGCGGTCGGGGATGTGCAGGAACGCCAGCCAGGCGAAGAGGGCGTCGAACCGGCCGGGCGGCACCGCACCGTCCAGCACGTCGCCCCGCTTGTGGCTGACGAGGTGGGCGAGGCCGCAGCGTTCGGTCAGGCGGGATGCGACCTCGTGCACATCCGCCTGGAGTTCGAGCGCCGTGACCCGGCATCCCGCCTGCCCGGCGATGAAGCGGGCCGGCCCGCCGAGCCCGGAGCCGACATCGAGAACCCGGTGGTGCGGCTTGAGCGCGAGCCGTGCGATGCCTTCGTCCACCGCTTCCGTGCCGTGATAGTGGTACTGGTCGAACCGGGAGAGCAGGTCCGGCGGGATCGGGTCGCCGTCCGCGATGCCGGCATGGCGAAGCTGGGCGTACACGCGGTCCACCCGCGAGTACAGCTTCATCGTCTTGATGGCGTCTCCGGTCATCGTTCGGGCGGGCCGATTTGCAGGCGCAGGGCCGGCCTACGCGGCCCGGCCTGCCTTGCGGAAGGCCGTGCCGGTGCTTTCGGGCTGGTCGGAACGGAAGACGATGTCGTCCACCGGCTCGCCTGCATCGTAGCGGGCCACGAGCTCGTCCGGGTCGAAGGGCTGGCCGACGGGGTCGCGCGCGAAGGTCTCGCTGCGCATGAAGGCGCCGGCCGCGGCAAGGTCCATCGCGTCGATCTGGAACTCCAGCCCGTTGCCGTCCGGGTCGCGGTAATACATGGAGAGGGTAAGCCCGTGGCGGATCGGCCGCCAGGGCAGGATGTCCATGCCCTTCAACCGCTTGTAGGTGTCGAGCAACTCGCCCAGGTCTCTCCAGGTATAGGCGACGTGGTTGACGCCCGCCTCGCCCGGCTGCCGCTCCGCGGCGCCCTCGGCCGCCGGCCCCAGGTTTATGAAGGCGAAGCGGTGGTGCTCGTCGTCATAGGTGAGGAAGGCGAGCCGGTCGTCCCGGTGCTGGGTGCGCGCCTCGAAGACGCGGGCATACCAGTCGATCATCTCCTCGAAACGATGGGTGTTGTAGACGATGTGGGCGAACTTGCTGGGTGCGACCATCTCTGCCTCCCCGGATGCGCTGGCTTTCGCGGCTGCCCGTCAGACCTTGACCGGCGGTTCGGTCTCGCTCGTCGCCAGCATTTCGGCGTCCGTCATGGCCAGTATCTTCTCATAGCGGCCGGGCGGATAGTTGTTCATGTGCGGGCCCGGCGCCCCGGGGCCGGGCTGCGGCACGGCGCCCCCGCTGTCCGCGAAGTCCGACGAGGTCTTGTAGCGGGCAAGCTCCGCGCCGCTTATGCCCGCCAGTTCGACGACTTCCGGGTCGATCCACGCCTCGGCGTCTATCGGCTCCTCGGAATAAGACAGCTCCAGCGCGAGGTTTTCCGGGCCCGCGAAATAGATCGACTTGCAGAAGCCGTGGTCGCGCGGCCCGATGACCGGCACGCCCTTGGCGCGCAGGCGGTCCTTCATCGCCATCAGCTCCTCCTCGCCCCGGACGCGGAAGGCGACATGCTGCATGGTGCCGGCGGCGCAATTGGCGCCCGGATTGCCTGCATGGGTCCGCCCGACCTCTGCCGGGATGTCCCCGATGGCGTCGTTCTGCACCAGCGCGACGGAGCTTTCGTCATTGAGGCGCAGGAAGCCGTGGAAGGTGTTTTCCACCCCGTGCATCCAGTAGAGCGCCACCAGCTCCATGCCGAGCTTGTCGGTGAAAAACTCGATCTGGGTCTTGATGTCGGCTGTGGTGATAGCGAGATGGTGCAGGCCTTCGAGCTTGTTCATGGCGTTTCTCCCTGCTTCGGTCGGTCCTGTCCGGTGCTGCTCTCAGCCCGTATCCGGCGGCAGCTCCGCCGCTGCCGCTTCGAGGTCGAACGCATCGTAGCGGTAAAGCCGGTCCAATGTCCTGCCGCGCGTGCCGGCGACGGTGCGGTTGCGCCGGGCCGCCGCCGCGCCGCGCATGTGGAAGACTTCGGCATTGCGGCGGGAACCCTCCTGGATTCGTGCGGTCCGGTCGCGGCGCAGGTCTTCATAGTGCTTCAGGCTTGCCGCGACACCGTCCCCGGCGGCGAGGCATTCCGCCAGCACGGCCCCGTCCTCGATCGCCATGGCCGCGCCCTGGGCCATGAACGGCAGGGTAGCGTGGCAGGCGTCGCCCAGCAGCGTCACCCGGCCCTTGCCCCATTGCGGCATGGGCGGCCGGTCGAAGAGCGCCCACTTGTAGCAAGCGTCCGGGTCCATGGCGTCGATCAACCGTTGCACGCCCTCGTGCCAGCCGGCGAAGTCGCGCCTGAGTTCGGCATGGTCGCCGCGCTCGGTCCAGGATTCGCGCTCCCAGCCCTGTTTCTCGATCACGCACACGCAGTTCACCAGTTCTCCGCGCCGGACATAGTAGTGGACGACATGGCCGCCCGGCCCCAGCCAGTTGGAGGAAACCGGGCGCACGAAGCCCTCCGGCAGCCGCGCCGCCGGCACCAGGCTGCGCCAGGCGACGGTGCCGGTGAAGGTGGGCGCTTCCGGGCCGAACAGGAAGGACCTGACCGCCGAATGGATGCCGTCCGCGCCGATCAGCGCTCGGCCCCGGAGCCGCCTGCCGCCCGCGGACAGCGAAACGCCGCCGCCCGTCTGCTCGATATGGCCGACCTCCGCGCCGGTATGCAGGGAGATCAGCGGTTCGGCGGCGGCGGCCCTGGCCAGCGCGTCGATCAGGTCGGCCCGGTGGATGTGGTAGTAGGGATAGCCGTAGCGCCGCCGCAGCCCGTCGCCCAACTCGTTCTCGAAGATGGTCTCGCCGCTCGACCAGTCGCGCATCTGGCCCGAGACGGGCAGGAAGGCGGCCGCCTCCAGCGCCTCCGCCAGACCGAGCCGGTGCAGCACCCGGTTGCAATTGGGGCTGAGCTGGATGCCCGCGCCGATCTCGCCGAACTCCGGCGCCTGCTCGAAGACGCGCACCTCGAAGCCCTTTGCGGCCAGGCAGAGCGCCGCCGTCAGCCCGCCGATACCGCCGCCGGCGATCAGGATGTCGCCGCCGGCTATGGGCCGGGCTCCCCGTCCGCGTTGCCGGTCGGCCGCGAGAGCGTGCGCGCCACCGCGTCGGCCCAGCGGGCGCGGGCGGGCGCGGGGTTGCCCCGGGGCTCGAACCGTCGGCCGGCGGGACGCCCGGCATCGCGCGGGTCCGAGAACACGCCTGCGCCGAGGCCCGCGAGCACGGCCGCGCCCCAGGCCGTCGTCTCGGTGACGGCCGGGCGCTCCACCGCGAGGCCGGCAATGTCGGCGAGCCTCTGGGCGAACCAGTCATTGGCGCTCATCCCGCCGTCTATCCGCAGCAGCGCGGGTTCGAGGCCGTCGGCGGCGGCGGCGTCCAGCAGGTCGGCGGTCTGGTGTGCGGCGGCTTCAAGCGCGGCGCGGGCAAGCTCGGCCGGCCCCGTGTCGCGCGTCAGGCCGAAGAGCGCGCCGCGCGCCTCCGCATCCCACCAGGGCGCGCCCAGCCCGACGAAGGCCGGCACCATGACGACGCCGCTCTCGTCCGCGTCCCGCGCGAGCGCCTCCGTCTCCGCCGCACTGGTGATGACGCCCAGCCCGTCGCGCAGCCATTGCACCGCCGCGCCCGCGACGAACACGGCGCCTTCGAGCGCGTATGTCGTTCGGCCGCCGAGTTCGAGCGCGACGGTGGTGAGCAGGCGGTGCCGCGATGCGGCGGGTTCCCCGCCGGTATGCGCCAGCAGGAAGCAGCCGGTGCCGTATGTGCTCTTGATGTCGCCCGCCTCGAGGCAGCCCTGTCCCAGGGTCGCCGCCTGCTGGTCGCCCGCCATGCCCGCAATCGGCACCGGCGCGCCCAGAACGTCTGTCACGCCGAAGCCGTCGGCATTGCCGCGCACCTCGGGCAGCACGGACTCGGACACGCGGAAAATTTCGAGCAGGTCCGGGCTCCAGGCGCGCTTGCGGATGTCGAAAAGGCCGGTGCGAGAAGCGTTGGTCGCGTCGGTCGCATGGATGCGCCCGCCGGTCAGCCGCCAGGCAAGGAAGCTGTCCACCGTGCCGAAGACAAGGTCGCTGCGCCCGCGTGCGCCGGGCAGCTCGTCGAGCAGCCAGGCGAGCTTGGTCGCCGAGAAATAGGGGTCGATCACGAGGCCGCTCAGCCCGGCGACGAACGGCTCCAGCCCGTCGGCGCGGAGCCGGGCGCATTCCGGGGCCGTGCGCCGGTCCTGCCAGACGATGGCATTGTGGAGGCAGGCGCCGCTCTTCCGGTCCCAGAGCAGCGTCGTTTCCCGCTGGTTGGCGATACCGATGGCGGCAGGCAGGTCGTCTCCGGCCGCCTCGCGCAGCACGGCGACGCTGGCCGCCCAGATCTCCTCCGGGTCGTGCTCCACCCGGCCGTCCGCCGGATAGATCTGTCGGAGTTCGCGCTGCGCCGTCCTGAGCGGGGCGCCGGCGGCGTCGAACAGGATCGCGCGGGTCGAGGTCGTGCCCTGGTCGAGCGCAAGCAGCAGCGGGGCGGCAGCCATGGGGCTATGCTAGGGAACCTCGCCCGTGTCCCGCAACCGCAAGGAAGGTCGCCAGCCATGCCGCGTTTCGCCGCCAACCTCTCGATGCTGTTCACCGAACACGGGTTCCTGGACCGCTTCGACGCCGCCGCGAGGGTCGGTTTCGAGGCTGTCGAGTTCCTGTTCCCCTACGACTTCGCGCCGGAGGAGGTGGCGAGGGCTAAGGCGGATGCGGGCGTCGAGGTCGTGCTGTTCAACATGCCGCCCGGCGACTGGGAGGCCGGGGAGCGCGGGCTGGCGGCGGTGCCGGGACGCGAGGCTGATTTTGCAGAAGCGCTGGAAACGGCGGCGGCATGGGCCGGCGTGCTGGAAAGCCCTCGCGTGCATGTCATGGCCGGCATTCCGGGCAACGGGGCGGAAGCGGAGGCCGAGGCGGTCTATGTGGCGAACCTGAAGCGGGCGGCTGCGCGGCTCGGCACGCGCCATGTGTCCATCGAGCCGATCAACCGGCGGGACATTCCGGGCTTCTTCCTCAACTGCCAGGACGAGGCGCACCGTATCCGCGCCGCCGCCGGGGCGGAGACCGTCAAGGTGCAGATGGACCTCTACCACTGCCAGATCGTCGAGGGCGATGTCGCCATGCGGCTCCGCGAATGGCTGCCGGGCGGCGGCGTCGGCCACATGCAGATCGCCGGCGTGCCGGAGCGCCACGAGCCTTCCGTCGGCGAGATGCACTACCCCTATCTGTTCAGGCTGATCGACGAGCTTGGCTACGATGGCTGGATCGGCTGCGAATACCGTCCAAGGGCCGGGACCGTGGAAGGGCTCGGCTGGGCGAAGGCCTACGGCATCGGTTGACCCGTCTCCGCCGCATCCGCAGCGGAGACGGGTTCCGCGTCAATCGAGCAGCACTCTCGGCAGCCAGAGCGCGATGTCGGGCCAGGCCAGCACGAAGCCGAGGCCGATGAGCTGCAGGCACACGAACGGGATAATGCCCCGGTAGATCGAGACCAGCTGCACCTCCGGCGGCGCCACGCCCTTCATGTAGAACAGCGCAAAACCGAAGGGCGGCGTCAGGAAGGAGGTCTGCAGGTTGACCGCCACCAGCAGCGCGAACCAGTAGATCTTCTCCGCATCGATGACATGCTGGCCGAAATCGAGCTCCTGCACGATCGGCGTGAAGACCGGCAGCACGATGAGCGTAATTTCCAGGAAGTCGAAGAAGAAGCCGAGGAAGAAGACCGTCGCCATCAGCACGATCAGCAGACCCCAATTGCCGAGGCCGAGCGAGAAGATGAGCTCTTCCACCACGTCGTCGCCGCCGAGCGAGCGGAACACATAGGAGAATGCCGTCGCGCCGATGAAGACGAAGAAGATCATCGCCACGGTAAGCGAGGTGCGGTTCAGCACGTCGCCCAGCGCTTCCAGTGTGAGGTTCCGGTTGATGATCGCCAGCAACGTCGCGCCGAACGCGCCGACCGCCGCCGCCTCGGACGGGGTGGCCCAGCCGGCGATGATGGAGCCCAGCACCAGCACGATCAGGAACACGGGCGGGATGAAGCCCCGCAGCACCATGGCCCCCAGTTCGGCCATGCTACCAGGGCCGCGCTCGTCTGGCAGCGGCGGACCCAGCTGCGGCCAGATCAGGGTGAGCAGCATGATATAGACGAAGTAGAGCCCGGAGAGCAGCAGCCCCGGGAACACCGCGGCGACGAACAGGTTGCCGACCGAAATCGACAGCAGGTCCGCCATGATGACCAGCATGATGCTGGGCGGTATGAGGATGCCGAGCGTGCTAGCCGCGGCGATGGTGCCGGTCGCAAGTTCCTGGTTGTATCTGCGCTCCAGCATGATCGGCAGCGCCATCAGGGTGATCATCACCACCGAGGCGCCGATGATGCCGGTGCTGGCCGCCATGATCGTGCCCATGACGGTGACGCCGAGCGCAAGCCCGCCGGGGACCCGCCGCAGCAGCACCTGGAGACAGTGCAGGAGGTCGTGGGCGACGCCCGAGCGCTCCAGCATGGTGCCCATGAAGACGAAGAGCGGCACCGCGACGAGCACGAGGTTTTCCGCCGCTCCGCCCCAGACGCGCGGCAGGATGTTAAAGAACTCGATGGGCGCGAACACATCCAGGGCGGTACCGATCAGCCCGAATGCGAGCGACGCGCCGCCGAGCGCAAACGCGACCGGAAAGCCGGTGAACAACAGGCACCCCAGCCCGATGAACATGTAGATCGCGATGTATTCCTGGAGGTGCCAGTAGATTTCCTGCCACATGGTTCAGCGGTCC
>JAJECZ010000508.1 GCA_022821735.1 Alphaproteobacteria bacterium
CGACCGCGTGATCTACAAGGCGTCCAAGGCCGGCATGAACGCCTTCTGCCACATGCTCGCCAGCACCAATTGGGACTATGGCATCCGCTGCAATGTCATCATGCCGGGCCTGATGGACACGCCCATCTCCATCGGCTACCGCGTCCGCAGGAGCGGCGTCTCCGCCGAAGAGGTCCGCGCGTCCCGCGACGCCCAGATCCCGCTGAACCGGAAGATGGGGACGGGCTGGGACACGGCCCACGCCGCATTGTTCCTCGCCTCGGACGAGGCCCGGTTCATCACCGGCGTCAACCTGCCGGTCGATGGCGGCATGACCGCCCGCATCGGCTGACCGGCGCCGGCTTCCGCACCATGACAGCCAACGGAGCCCCGTACCGGATCGGCGTCGATGTCGGCGGCACCTTCACCGACTTCGTGCTCCGCGACGAGGAGACCGGCCGCGTTGCGGTCCACAAGGTTCCCTCCACGCCCGCCGACCCGTCCGAAGCGGTCCGGGATGGCCTGCCGGCGCTGCTCGAAAAGGCGGGAGCTGGCGCACACGGAATAGGACAGCTTCTCCACGCGACGACGGTCGCGACCAACGCGATCATCCAGCGGCGCGGGGCGAAGACGGCGCTGATTACCACACGGGGCTTCCGCGACGTGCTCATCCTCGGCCGGCAGAAGCGCTACGAGACCTACGACCTGCACATGCTGAAGCCGGACCCGCTGATTCCCCGCGAGCGGATTTTCGAGGTGCGGGAGCGGGTGAGCTTCGAGGGCGAGGTGCTGGAGCCGCTCGACGGGGAAGAGCTTGCGCTGGTGCTGGAGCGCATCGCGGAGGACGGCTACGAGGCGGTCGCCGTGGCGCTGCTGCACGCCTATGCCAACCCGGCGCATGAGCGGGCCGTCGGCAGGGCCGTCGCCGCACGTCTGCCGGATACGGCGCTCAGCCTGTCCGTCGATGTCTCGCCGAAACTCAGGGAATATGAGCGCACCAACACCACGGTGGCGAACAGCTTCGTGAAGCCCCTGGTCGGCGCTTACGTGCGGCGGCTGGCGGAGGACTTCGCGGCTGCGGGCTCCGCGGCCGGGCTTTCCATCATGCAGTCGAACGGCGGGCTCGTCTCGCCCGAGCTGGCGGGCGAATACCCCGTGCGCATCGTCGAGAGCGGTCCGGCTGCAGGCGTGCTGCTGGCGGGGCGGATTGGAAGGGACATCGGCGCGGACCGCGTGCTCAGCTTCGACATGGGCGGCACCACGGCGAAACTCGGGGCCATCGACGGCGGCGAGCCGGCGATTGCGCCCGTCTTCGAGGTCGATCCGGTCAGGTTCAAGAAGGGCTCCGGCCTGCCGATCAATGTGCCGGCGGTCGAGCTGATAGAGATCGGCGCGGGCGGCGGCTCCATTGCCGCGGCCGTGGACGGCGCCATCCGGGTAGGTCCGGAGAGCGCAGGCGCGGACCCCGGCCCCGCATGCTACGGCGCCGGCGGCCTGCGGCCAACAGTGACGGACGCGAACCTCGCGCTCGGCTACCTCAACCCCGCCTATTTCAACGGCGGCGCGATGGCGCTCGACCCGGCGGCGGCCGAGGCGGCGCTCCGCAGCCGGGTCGCCGGGCCGCTCGGCCTGTCGGCGGCGGAGGCCGCCTGGGGCGTCCATCTGGTCGCGACCGGGAATATGGAACATGCGCTGCGCGTCGTTTCGGTGGAGCGCGGCCGCGACCCGCGCAACTATGCGCTGGTGGCCTTCGGCGGGGCCGGGCCGCTGCATGCGGCGCGGATCGCGCGCACGCTGGGCGTCCGGCAGGTCGTGGTGCCCCGGGCCGCCGGCGTCGGCTCGGCCGTGGGCATGCTGGCGGCGGAGAGCCGGCTGGATGCCTCCGTCACCCGCCTGCTGCGCCTGGACGAGGCAGCGCCCGGGGACATCGCGGCCATCTACGCCGGGCTGGAGGCGCGGCTGGCGAAGGATCTTGCCCGCCTGCCCGAAGCATCGGAGCCGGAGTTCCGGCGCTTCGCCTATATGCGCCATACCGGCCAGGGCTTCGAAATCCACGTGGACCTGTCGGCGGGCCCGATCGGCGAGGGCTATATCGACGCCTGCGAGGCCGCATTCCGCGCCGCCTATAAGGCCCGCTACCACACGGAAGACCCGGCAAGCGCGGTCGAGGGCGTGGACTGGGCGCTGGCGGCCGTGGTTCCGGGCTCGCGGGACGTCTCCGCCTTCGAAGCCGGCGCACAGCCGACCGGCGGGCCGCCGGGCATGAGGCAGGCCTGGTTCCCCGAGGCGGGCGGCATGACGGAGACGGCGGTCTGGCGGCGGGAAGCCATCGGCCCGGACGCCGTTATCGAGGGACCGGCCATCGTGGAGGACGCCGAGGCGACGACCGTCATCCCGCCGGGCGACCGCGCGCGGCTCGGGCCGGGCGGCCACCTGCTGATCGATATCGAGCAGGCCGCGGCGCCCGGTGAGGAACCGGAAGACCGGGCCAGGCCCGCTGCCGACGGCCCGTGCAGCGGCGGGAAGGCGGCGCAGGCGTCCATCGACCCCATCACCTTCACCGTCATCTGGAACTCCGTCGTCTCCATCGCCGAGGAACTCGGCACCACCATGCGGCACACGGCCTTCAGCGAGGCGGTGCGCGAGGGTGACGACTTCTCCACAGCCGTGTTCGATGCGAAGGGCCGGATGATCGCGCAGGGCAATTTCTCGCCGGGCCATCTGGGCTCCATGCCCTTCGTCATTCGCCATGCGACCGAGGTTTATCCGCCCGGGACGCTGCGCCCCGGCGACAGCATCCTGATGAACGACAGCTGGATGGGGTCCGGCCATTTTCCCGACTTCTTCCAGGTCATGCCGGTGTTCGAGGGAGGGGAACTGCTGGGCTATGTAGCGGCCTCGGCCCACCAGATGGACGTGGGCGGCGCGGCGCCCGGCTCGCAGAAGGTCCACGGCGTGACCGAATCCTTCCAGGAGGGCTTCCGCATCCTGCCCGTGCGCTTCTGCCGGGAGGGCGAGATCGACCGCGACATCCTCTCGATGGTGCTCGCCAACACCCGCGTGCCGGACAAGGTGCGCGGCGACGTGATGGCGCAACACACCGCGAACCTGACCGCCGCCGAGCGCTTCCGCCAGCTTTTCCGGGACCACGGCCGGCCCGTTGTCGAGCAGGCCTTCGACGACATTCTGAACCGCAGCGAAGCGCGCATGCGCGCCGCGCTGGCGCGGGTGCCGCCGGGTACATACAGCTTCGACGACCGGATGGACGATTACGGCCCCGGCACGGCGCCGATCCATTTCGGCGTCGACATCACCTTCGCCGAAGGGTCGGAGGGCGCGGAGGTGACGGTCGATTTCTCCCGCTCCTCGGACCAGGTGCCGGCGGCGATCAACAGCTATATCAACTACACCCGCGCCTACACCTACTTCGCGGTCAAGGTGTTCTGCGACCCGTTCAGCCCGCAGAATGCGGGCGCGATGCGCCCGATAGGGCTGGTGGCGCGGGAGGGCAGCTTCTTCAATCCGAAATTCCCCGCCCCTTCGGGTGGCCGGGCCGCGCTGCAGGTCCGCATTTTCGACACCATTAACGGCGCGATGGCCGGGGCCATGCCGGAGCGCGCGATGGGCGCCTTCAGCCACTGGTCCAACCCCAATATCGGCGGGATCGACGACCGCACGGGCAAGCCCTACGTCTTCTACGACCTGATCCTGGCGGGCTACGGAGGCCGGGCGGACAGCGACGGGCCGGAAGGACTCAGCCCTGTGATGAACTGCTCGAACATCCCGGTCGAAGTCCACGAAACCAACCTGCCGGTGCTGATACACCGGGTGGAGCTGCTCGACGGCACCGGCGGCGCCGGCCGGCACAAGGGCGGCAGCGGCCTGCGCAAGGATATCGAACTGCTGGCCGGCGAAGGCGTGCTGACTTTGCTCGGCGACCGCCATGAGAGCCGGCCCTACGGCGTGTTCGGCGGCGAGCCCGGCGCACTCGGGGAGACGGTGCTCAATCCCGACGGCAACGGCGAACGGCTCGGCTCCAAGGAAATCCGCACCTTGAAGCGCGGCGACGTGCTGAGCATCCGCACGAGCGGCGCCGGCGGTTACGGAACGCCCGGCGGGTAGGCCCCGGAAGGTCCGATCGATGGCGGCGCGCAAGATGCACCTGCTGGGCTTCATGATGTACACGCCCATCAACCACATGACGCTGAGCTGGGCCGACCCCGAAGACCGGCAGGTCGAGGGCTTCGGCTCGATGAAGCACTGGCAGGACCTCGCGCGGACAATGGAGCGCGGGCGCTTCGACGGCCTGTTCTTCGCCGACGTGCCGGCCGTTTACGATTTCTACAAGGACACGACCGATGTCGCCGTCCGGCACGGGGTCAGCTGGCCGGCGCACGATCCGGTCGCGCTCATCGGCGTGATGGGGGCGGCCACCCGGCATCTCGGCATCGCGGCGACCGTCTCCGTCGTGAGCCAGCACCCGTTCCTCACCGTGAGGTCGCTCTCCAGCCTCGACTACCTGACCGGCGGTCGGGTCGGGTGGAACATCGTGACCGGCAATGCGCGCTCGGAGCACCGGGCGCTCGGGCTCGAGGTGATGGACCATGACGAGCGCTACGACCGGGCCGATGAATATATGGAGGTCTGCTACAAGCTGTGGCGGGGCATCCCGGCGGACGCGATTGCCGCAGACAGGCCCGCCGGGGTACTGGCGGACCCTCTGAGGATCGGCAAGATCGCGCATGAGGGGCGGTATTTCCGCTGCCGCGCCACACCCTCGGTCCTCCCGTCAGCGCAGGACCGCCCGGTGCTCTTCCAGGCGGGGTCCTCGGGCCGGGGGCAGCGCTTCGCCGTCACCCATGCCGATGTGATCTTCTCCATCCAGCCGGACCTGAAGCGCATGAAGGCCTTCATGGCGCAGATCCGCGCCGCCGCCCGGGAAGGGGGAGGCACGTGCGAGCCGAAGGTCACCTTCGCGGTCCAGCCCTTCGTGGCCGGCAGCCGTGAGGAAGCCGCCCGGCGCCGGGACGAAATGCTGGCGCGCATTCCCATCGACGCGGCGCTGACGCGCATATCCGGCACATTCGGCGTCGATCTCGCGACCGTGGATATAGACAGGCCGCTCCAGGACATCGACACGCAGGCGTCGCAAGGCCTCGTCAAGGCGATGTCGGGCATGTTCGGCGACGAGCGGATTTCGCTTCGCGAGGCCGTCCGGCTCTCCGGCCTGGCGGGACTGATTCCGCAGTTGCTGGGCACGCCGGAGGAGAT
>JAJECZ010000376.1 GCA_022821735.1 Alphaproteobacteria bacterium
GAGGTCGCTCTGCTCGGTCAGCGCATGCATGATCGGCAATTCGGTCGTGCCCGGATTGCCGAAAAGATGCGTGACGCCCTCGTCTTTCAGGACGGCGAGGAAGGCGCTGCGGCCGCTGATCGTGTTGGAAGGGGATGGCATAGGCTGTTTGCTTCCTTCGTTCGCAAGGGAGTTGCAAATCGGCGCGTCGAATCGTCCGGGTGCCGGACGGGGAGGACCTTGCCCTTCGGAGGCGGGCTCAGGACGCGAGGAAACCGCCGTCCACGTAAAGTTCGACGCCGGTGCAGTAGCTGCTGTCGTCCGACGCCAGGAAGAGCACCGCCTTCGCGACCTCGTCCGCCCGGCCGTTGCGGCCCATGGGCACCCGGCGCAGCATCCGTTCACGCACCACGGGATCAGCGGTGGCTCCCGAGGTCCGCATCGGAGGCATCAGTCCCGGATGGACCGAATTCGCCCTGATTCCCTCGGGCGCGTGGCGCACGGCCACCGATTTCGTCAACACCCGGATTGCCCCTTTCGACGCGTTGTAGCCGTGATGGACGACGTCCTGGCCGACCACCCCCGAGATCGACGAGATGTTCACGATGACGCCGCCGCCCGCGGCCGCCATCTTCGGCACGAAGTGACGGCAGCCAAGGAATGCTCCGGTGACGTTGATGGCCATGAGGTTGTGCCATGCGTCGAGATCGAACGGGTCGTCATAGCCGCTGCCGCTGATCCCGGCATTGTTGACGAGAATGCCGGCATCCGGCTGCGCGGCTGCCAGCTCCGCCCAGGCCGCATCTTCCGTCACGTCCAGGCGGTGGAAGGACGCCTTTCCGCCCCCGTCGGCGATCTTCTCCGCCTGCGAGCGGCCCTCCGCCTCCAGGACGTCTGCAATGACGACCTCCGCGCCCTCGGACGCAAGGAGTTCGGCCGTGACCGCCCCCATGCCCCAGGCTCCTCCCGTCACGATCGCGGTCTTGTCGGCAAGCTTCATTCTTCTTCTCCTGCACCGGGGTCCTGCGCAAAGCGCCGTTCATCATGGCGCAACCGGAAACGCCTCGAAAGGTGCGGCGTCGCCGGCGCCGACGATACGGAAACGGACTGGCGCGACAGACCGGGAATCGTCCGATATGGTGAGGACCAAGTCGGTCGGGCGCCGGTTGCCGCGCCCGCAAGCAAGGGGAAGGCGATGCGGCGTGTCGCTGTCGCGGTTGCGGCGCTGGCCGCTGTCTTATGCGCCGCCGGGAACGGGCGGGCGGATGATTTCGGCAGGTGGCTGGCGGAATTTCGCGCCGATGCGGCAGGAAAAGGCATTTCCCCGGCTACGCTGGACGCCGCGCTGACCGGGCTCAGGCCGCTGGAAAAGGTGCTGAATCGCGACCGCAAGCAACCGGAATTCAAGCTGACATTCGAGACCTACAGCGCCCGCCTGCTCAAGCCCGTCAACATCGAACGGGGCAAGGCGATGATGGCTGAACACGCCAAGCTGCTCCGGCGGGTGTCGGACCGCTACGGGGTGCAGCCGCGCTTCATTGTCGCAATCTGGGGCATCGAGACCCGCTACGGCGCCATCAGGGGCAGCACGGAAATCGTGCCGGCGCTCGCAACGCTGGCTTTCGACCGGCGGCGGTCGCGATTCTTTCGCGCGCAATTACTTGATGCCCTGCGCATGGTGGACAAGGGATATATCGAGCTCGCCGACATGAAGGGTTCCTGGGCGGGCGCGATGGGGCACCCCCAGTTCATCCCGTCCAGCTATCTTGCCTTCGCCCAGGATTTCGACGGCGACGGCCGGCGCGACATCTGGAATAATCTCGGCGATGTTTTTGCCTCAATTGCCCACTATCTGCGACGGCACGGCTGGTCGGATGCGCGCACATGGGGGCGCGGAGTGCGGGTGCCAGAGACGGTAAGACACGCCTACGACTCGATGCGCGCCGGCAAGGCCAAGGGATGCCGCGCGCTCTGGCAGGCCACCAAGCCGCGCAGCTTGGGCGAATGGCAGGCTGTGGGCCTGCGCCGCCTGTCCGGGGCGGCGCTGCCGGCCGTGGCGCTCGACGCCAGGCTGGTCATGCCGGACGGCGCCGAGGGCGCCGCCTTCCTCATCTACCGCAATTATGAAAGCTTGCTGCGCTACAACTGCTCGAACCTCTATGCGCTGACGGTCGGGCTGTTGTCGGACGCCGTCGGACGGCGCCGATGATCCGCGCTCTTTCGCTGTTGCTGGCGCTGGCGCTATGCGCCTGCAGTTCGCCGGACGCTGTCAAGCGGACGGCGAAGACCGGCGAACGCAGCGGAAAGGTCGTGGACAGGCGCCTCGGCGTCTCGGCGTCGCCTTACCGTCCGCTGACCTACAATGTCAGCAGTTACAAGGTCGGCGAGCCGTACAGGATTGCCGAACGCTGGTACAGGCCGAAGGAATACGAGCACTTTTCCGAAACCGGTATCGCGTCCTGGTACGGACACAGATTCCATAGCCGCCAGACCGCCAATGGCGAAGTCTTCAACATGTACGCGATGACGGCGGCGCATCGTGTGCTGCCGATGCCGAGCGTGGTACGGGTCACCAATCTCACCAACGGCAGGAGCGTGGTCGTGCGCATCAACGACCGCGGACCCTATGCGCATGAGCGCATTATCGACCTCTCGCTCGTTGCGGCCGAGAAGATTGGATTCCGCCGCAAGGGCATCGCCAGGGTGAGGGTCGAACTGCTTCCCGAAATGAGCCGCAAGGTCGCCCGCGTCGCCAGGAGCGGCGGCGGTGCCCGGGAACAGGACCGCCTTGTCGCCGAATTCGTCGGGGGCGGCACCGCCCGGCCCGGCGTGTACTATGTCCAGGCGGGCACGTTTCGCGACCGCCGGAATGCAGAGACGATGGCGAACAGGCTGAGGCGGTATTTCGACAGTGTGCTGGTTCACACCAGCACGGCGCACAACGGCAGGGTCCTGCACCGTGTCCGCATCGGGCCCGAAAGCAGCAGGCAGTCGGCCAGGGCGCTGCAGGCCCGCGTACAGGCGCGCGGGCCGCGGGACGCTTTCGTCGTCCGCTCGACCGGGTAGAGGGCGTTCTCATGCAATTCATCGCTTCCGCCATGCTGGCACTGCTGCTACTCGCGACCGTCGCCCGTGCCGATACGACGATCGCGCCCAACGCGATATTGATCGACGGGACCACCGGGACGGTGCTGCTCGAAAAGGATGCAGACAAGCCGCTTCCGCCGGCCTCGATGAGCAAGCTCATGACGGTGCTGATGGTCTTCGAGCGCCTCAAGGCCGGGGTGCTTTCGATGGACCATACCTTCCCGGTCAGCCACAAGGCCTGGAAGATGGGCGGCTCCAAGACGTTCGTGCGCGTCAACACGCGCGTGTCGATCGCCGATCTGTTGCGCGGCGTGATCGTTCAGTCGGGTAACGATGCCTCGATCGTCCTTGCCGAGGGCATTTCCGGCAGCGAGGAAGCGTTCGCCGAGGCGATGACTGCTCGTGCGCGCGAATTGGGCCTGGGCAGCGGCAGCTTCCGGAATGCAACCGGCTGGCCGCATCCGGAACACTTGATTTCGGCGCGCGACCTTGCGTATCTCGCCCAGATTCTGGTGACGGAGTTTCCCGAGCATTACAAGATGTTTGCCGAGCGGGAGTTCAAGTTCAACGGCATCGAGCAACGGAACCGCAACCCGCTGCTCGGCCGCGTCCCGGGGGCCGACGGCCTGAAGACCGGGCACACGAATGTTTCGGGATACGGCCTGACCGCTTCCGCGGAGCGCAACGGGAGACGGCTCTACCTGGTGTTGAACGGGCTGAAGAGCTCGGGGGCACGGGCGCGTGAGTCCGAGCGGCTGATCGAATGGGGCTTCCGGGAATTCGCGGCCTATCCGCTGTTGAAGAAGGGCGAGACGGTGGAAACGGCCGCAGTCTGGCTCGGCAGCCTGGATCGCGTGCCGCTGGTCCCGGACCGCGATGTGGTGCTGTCGCTGAAGCGCCAGGCGCGCTCCGGGCTCAAGGCTTCCGTCCGGTGGAACGGGCCCGTCGTCGCTCCGGTGGCGGAGGGCCAGCACCTTGCTATCCTGCGTCTGGAGGCGCCTGGTATCCAGCCGGTTGAGCATCCGCTTTATGCCGGAGCGAATGTCGAGCGGGTCGGCTTCTTCGGCCGCATCTTCGAGCGGGTGCGCGCCATGATTTTCGGCTTCGACTCCTCGGCGTGACGGGCAGGCTGATAACCTTCGAGGGCGGCGACGGGGCCGGAAAATCGACCCAGACCGCCCGGCTTGCCGATTTTCTGGCCGGGCTCGGCATCCCGGTTCTTTGCACCCGCGAACCGGGCGGCACAGCCGAAGCGGAAGCCATCCGCGTGCTGCTCGTCTCCGGAGAGGCAGACTGGGACCCGCTGACAGAAGCGATGCTGCATTACGCCGCGCGGCGCGAGCATGTCGAAAAGCGTATCCGGCCAGCGCTGGCGGCTGGCAAATGGGTGATTTCCGACCGGTTCTACGACTCCACGGTCGCCTACCAGTGCTATGGCCAGGGTGTAGCTCCGGAAGACGAGGTCGCTTTGCGCCGGCTGGCTATCGGCGGCCTGCAGCCCGACCTCACCCTCATGCTGGACATTCCGGTGGAAACCGGGCGGGAAAGGGCACAGGCAAGGCAAAAGAGCCGTTACGAGGAGATGAACGACGGTCTGCATCTCCGCGTGCGCTCGGGGTTTCTCGAGATCGCGCGCCGGGAGCCGCAGCGCGTGGCGGTCGTCGATGCCGCACAGGACCCGGACAATGTGGCGGCGGCCGTGCAGACCATTGTCGCGGGGCGCTTCGGGCTGTCATGACGGCCGGAGAGATACCGGAGCCCCGAAAGCGGGAAGGGTTTGTCGGCCATCCCGCCGCGGCCGGGATGCTTGCTGGCGATGCCACGGCCGGCAGGTTGCATCACGCCTGGATCCTGGCCGGGCCGCGCGGAATCGGCAAGGCGACGCTTGCCTTCAGGTTCGCCCGCTATCTCCTTACCGGGCAAGGCGGATCCCTTCTGGCGGAGGCGGAGCCTGCACCGCTTCACCTGGCGGCCGAAGACCCGGTTTTCCGCCGGGTGGCGTCGGGCGGCCACGCCGATTTGCGTGTGGTCGAACCGGCCGGGGCGCGCGGTGAAATCCGGGTGGACGCCATACGCGATGCAGTTCGTTTCCTGCGTCTCACGCCGGGCGAATCGGCCTGGCGGGTCCTGGTCGTGGACGGCGCGGATTCCATGAACCCGAACGCGCAGAACGCAGCCCTCAAATTGCTGGAGGAACCGCCGCCCAACGTGCTGGTTTTGCTGGTTGCGCACCGTCCGTCGCTGCTGCTCCCGACCGTGCGTTCGCGCTGCCGCATGTTGCGCCTGGCGCCCTTGGACCGGCCGGAGTTCGATGAGGTGCTTCGCGAGGTGGCGCCCGAACTGGACGCGGAGGCATGCGCCCGCCTGTTCGAGGTTTCCGGCGGCAGTCCGGGTGCGGCGCTGGAATTGGAGCAGCTCGGCGGGCGCGCCCTCAAGGAGGCGGTCGACTCCTTGCTCGACGCTCTCCCGGAAATCGACCGCCAGGCGCTGGACAGGATTGCCGCCGCGGTGACCGAGAACCGCGACGCCGCGCATTTCCAGGCGTTCGGGCGCATCCTCGCGGCGGGCTTGGCCGGGCGCCTGCGCGCCGCCGGTCCCGATGCCGCATGGCTGGACGCCGAGGCCGGCGTGTCCCGCCTGCTGGAGCGCAGTACCGCTCTTTCCCTCGACCGCCGCCAGACCGTATTCGAGATATTCGGCCGGCTCGCCAGGGCAGCCACCGGCAAAGGGCAGGGCGTCGTCGCTTGATTCCGCCAATTATTAGTGGGACAACCGGGCCCTGTTCCGGGACCCGGATGTTCGCGCCCCATGAGCGACGCCACGCCATTCTACATCACAACGCCGATCTATTACGTTAACGATGCGCCCCACATCGGCCACGCGTACACGACGCTGGCCTGCGATGTGCTGGCGCGCTTCAAGCGGCTCGACGGCTACGACGTCCAGTTCCTGACCGGCACGGACGAGCACGGGCAGAAGGTCGAGAAGGCGGCGGCAGCAGCAGGCGAGGCGGCGCAGCCCTTCACGGATCGGATGTCCGGGAATTTCCGTGACCTGGCGGGAGCCCTGCGAGCGTCGAACGATATCTTCATCCGGACCACCGAACACCGCCACAAGCTTGCGAGCCAGGCCATCTGGAAGGCGCTCGTGGCCGCGGGCGACATCTATCTCGGCAGTTATGCCGGTTGGTACTCGGTGCGCGACGAGGCGTTCTTTACCGAAGCGGAGGTGACGAAGCGCCAGGACGGTGCCCGCATCGCGCCGACCGGGGCCGAATGTGAATGGGTGGAGGAGCCGAGCTATTTCTTCCGGCTGTCCGAGTGGCAGGACCGCCTGCTTGCCTTCTACGAAGCCAATCCCGACTTCATCGGGCCGCAAAGCCGGCGCAACGAGGTC
>JAJECZ010000060.1 GCA_022821735.1 Alphaproteobacteria bacterium
GACCTCGTGACGGGCATGGTCGGCGAGTTCCCCGAATTGCAGGGCGTCATGGGCCGCTACTATGCGTTGGAGGAGGGGCAGGACGCCGACATCGCCAACGCGCTGGCGGAGCACTACAGGCCGCAGGGGCCCAGCGACTCAGTGCCGACCGATCCAGTGTCAATCGTCGCGGCGCTGGCCGACAAGTTCGACACGCTGGCCGGGTTCTTCTCCATCGACGAGCGGCCGACCGGCTCGCGCGACCCGTTCGCACTGCGCCGGGCGGCGCTCGGCATCGTCCGCATCGTGCTGGAGAACGGCCTGCGTCTTCCGCTGCGCCAGGCGATCGCGGCGGCGCTGGAAGGCTACGGCGCGGAGGAAGGCGGCGAGGCGCTGTTCGGCTTCTTCGAGGACCGGCTGAAGGCGCATCTGCGCGAGCGCGGCGCCCGGCACGACCTGGTGTCGGCCGTCTTCGCGCTCGGCACCGAGGACGACCTGACGCGCCTGATGGCCCGCGTCTCCTTCCTCGAACGCTTCGTGGACGAGGAAGACGGCGCCAACCTGCTGGCCGCCTGCAAGCGCGCCGGCAGCATCCTCGCCATTGAGGAGAAGAAGGACAGCGCCTCCTACGGCGCGGACGCCGACCCGGCGGCCTTTGCCGTCGAGGCGGAACGCGCCCTGCACAAAGCCCTGGTCCGGGCGGGCGCGGCGGCGTCGCGTGCGGTCGAGGCGGAGGACTTCCCGGCGGCGACCCGGGCGCTGGCGACATTGTGCGCGCCGGTGGACCGGTTCTTCGACGAGGTGACCGTGAACGCCGACGATGCCGCGCTCCGGATCAACCGTCTCCGACTGCTGGCGGGAATCCGTGCAGCAACCGCCGGGGTGGCGGATTTCTCCAGGATCGAGGGCTGAACGATGACCCGCTGGGTTTACGCCTTCGGCGGCGAGCGGACCGAGGGCCGCGCGGATATGGGCGCATTGCTCGGCGGCAAGGGCGCCAACCTTGCCGAGATGGCGCGGCTCGGCCTGCCGGTTCCGCCCGGCTTCACCCTCACCACGGAGGTCTGCGCCCGGTTCTATGCTGACGGCGAACGCTATCCGGACGGTCTCGAAGAGCAGGTCGAGGCGGCTTTGGCGGAAGTCGAGGCGGCGGTCGGCAGGCGCTTCGGCGGCGAGACGGACCCGCTTCTGGTCTCGGTGCGGTCCGGCGCGCGCGTCTCGATGCCCGGCATGATGGACACGATCCTCAACCTCGGCCTGAACGACCGGACGGTGGAGGCGTTGGCGGCCAGCTCCGGCGACCGGCGCTTCGCCTTCGACAGCTACCGGCGCTTCGTCCAGATGTTCGCCGATGTGGCGCTCGGCGTGGACCGGGGACTGTTAGAGGAAGAAATCGAGGTCCTGAAGGACGAGAAGGGCGTGGATGCGGATGCCGAGCTCGATGCCGACGACTGGAGCACTCTGGTCGTCAGCTTCAAGGAGATCGTGCTCGCGGAGACCGGTGTGCCCTTCCCGCAGGAGCCACGCGCCCAGCTTTGGGAGGCCATAGGCGCGGTGATGCGGAGCTGGCAGACGCCGCGGGCGCGGACCTATCGCCGCCTGCATGGCATTCCCGAGGAGTGGGGCACGGGCGTCAATGTGCAGGCCATGGTGTTCGGCAATATGGGCGAGGACTGCGCCACGGGCGTCGCCTTCACCCGCAACCCCTCCACCGGCGAGAATGCGCTTTACGGGGAATATCTGGTCAACGCCCAGGGCGAGGATGTGGTGGCCGGCATCCGCACGCCGCAAAGCCTGACGATTGCCGATGCGGAGGCCCGGGGCTCGAAGCTGCCCGCGATGGAGCGGGCCATGCCGGAAGCGTTCGCCCGGCTCGTCGAGATGCGCGACCGGCTGGAGCACCATTTCCGCGACATGCAGGACATCGAGTTCACGGTCGAGACCGGGCAGCTGTGGATGCTCCAGACCCGCTCGGGGAAGCGCACCGCCCAGGCCGCGCTGGAGATCGCTGTCGACCTCGTGGACGAGGGGACCATCGGGCCGGAAGAGGCAGTCATGCGGATCGAGCCGGCTGCTCTGGAGCAGCTGTTGCATCCGACGCTCGATCCCGATGCCGACCGCGACGTGATCGCGCGCGGCCTGCCGGCCTCGCCCGGCGCGGCCTCCGGCCGGATCGTCTTTACCGCCGATGCCGCCGAGCAGGCGGCCGCGGAAGGGGAGGCGGTCATCCTGGTGCGTAGCGAGACCAGTCCCGAGGACATTCACGGAATGCATGCGGCGCGCGGTATCCTCACGTCGCGGGGCGGCATGACGAGCCATGCGGCGGTGGTTGCGCGCGGCATGGGGCGGGCCTGCGTGTCCGGCGCCGGGACGGTGCGGATCGACGCGGAAGACGAGGTGATGTTTGCCGACGGGCGGACATTCACGACGGCTGACCGGATCACCATCGACGGCAGCACCGGCGAGGTGATGGCGGGAGAAATCGCGACTGTCCAGCCCGAGGTGACCGGCGGCTTTGCGCGGCTGATGGGCTGGGCCGACGAGGCGCGGCGGCTCGGCGTGCGCGCCAACGCGGAAACGCCTCGCGACGCCGAGGCCGCGCGCGCCTTCGGAGCCGAGGGCATCGGGCTCTGCCGCACCGAGCACATGTTTTTCGACGCCGACCGCATTCTCGCGATGCGCGAAATGATCCTCGCCGACAACGAAGCCGGCCGCCGCGCCGCGCTCGCCAAGCTGCTGCCGATGCAGCGCCGGGATTTCATCGAGCTCTTCCGGATCATGGACGGTCTGCCGGTGACGGTCCGGCTGCTCGACCCGCCGCTGCACGAGTTCCTGCCGCGCACCGAGGACGAGACCGCCGAAGTGGCGGCGGCGGCCGGAGTCGATCCGCAGAAACTGCGCCACCGCGCGCTTCGCCTGCATGAGGCGAACCCTATGCTCGGCCACCGCGGCTGCCGGCTCGGCATCACCTGGCCCGAAATCTACGAGATGCAGGCCCGGGCAATCTTCGAGGCGGCCGC
>JAJECZ010000363.1 GCA_022821735.1 Alphaproteobacteria bacterium
ATCCGATGTCCACCGTCGGCATTGTCGGCATGAAGCAGGAGGAAGCGGACCGGCTGCTGGACGAGATGTTCGACATGCTGGACCGGCCGGAATTCCGCTGGGAGCATGAGTGGTCCGTCGGCGACACGCTGATGTGGGACAATCGCGGCGGCACCATGCACTGCGGGCGGCTCGACTACCCGCGCAACGAGCTGCGCCGCTTCCTGCGCACCACGGTCACCGGCGGCCCGATCCTGCCGGCGTGAGGCGGTTTGCAAGGCGGGTTTGGCACAGCCCGGTCGGGGAGGCCTGTCTCACCGTCATGCTTCGAACGGATTCAACACCTCCACGTCGAGGCCGGTGACATCGGCCGCGTTGCGGGTCACCAGAGTGAGGCCGTTGGTCTTGGCCGTTGCGGCCAGAAGCGCGTCTATTGCCGGCACAGGCCGGATCGCAGCTATACGTCCCCATTCCTCGGCGACAGCGGCGTCGACGGGAATTATGCGGTCGCCGAAGCCCGAGACCAGATCCCTCAGCCACGTTTCGAGCGCCCGGGCCTTTTGCGGATCCCGCCGACGCGCCAATTCCACGCCCTTGCGAATCTCGCCCAGCACCAGCACGCTTATCCGGAGTTCGTCTTCCGCAACGCCGGCCCACCATGCGGCGACAGCCGGATCACACCGGTTCCCCTTGCGAATCTCGGAGACGATGTTCGTGTCGATCAGAAAACTCACAGGGAGAGATCGCGGTCCGGGTCACGAGGACGCGCGAGTTCAATCCCTTCGAGCGGCGCCTGCTCCAGCAGCGCCTTGAGCCCGCCGGTGCGCGGCGGGGCGACGGTCTCGCGCAGCACGGCGCGCGTCTCGGCCTCGCGCACCGGATCGCCAAGCGCGCTGGCGATGCTCCGCAGGAGTCCGGCATCTTCCTTGCGAACCTGAACCTCAACGCGCACAAATCCCCGGCGCCGCCGGCGCCTGCGCCACCGGGTTACGGGAGACAGATCGGAATCGGCCATGGCATCCTTCATTTCCGGAAATGTTACCGGAAATGAAGGGGCACAGCAAGCGCAAGCCATGCGGATGGCGCCTGGGAGCGTGTTATACTGGCGGCGCCGGTTCGCGACTTATGAAGGATTCCACCCCACCGTCGCCTCGCGAAGGCGGGGCCCACTTCAGTGCGGCCGGCACAGGAGCCGGGAAAGGGAGCTTGCGATGACCTTCCGCGCCGAGAACTGGAGCCTGCGCAAGCCGACGGTGCGCTCCCGGCACGGGCTCGTGGCCGCGCAGGAGGCCGAAGCGGCGGAGCAGGGCGCGGCGGTGCTCAAGGCCGGGGGCAATGCGGTGGACGCGGCCGTGGTGACTGCACTCTGCCTGGCCACGACCGAGCCCTGGATGAGCGGCATCGGCGGCGGCGGCGTCATGCTGATCCATCTCGCCGACCAGCGGCGCACGGTCGGCATCGACTATTCCATGACCGCGCCGGCCTCGCTCGACCCGGCCCGCTATGCGCTCAGCGGCGAGGAGGGGCCGGAGGACGCGCTGTTCGTCTGGCCGCGCGTCGCCGGCGACCGCAACATGATCGGGCCGGAAGCGGTCGCCGTGCCGGGCGCCGTCGCCGGCTTCGCGATGGCGATGGAGCGATACGGTACGCTCGCATGGGCCGACGCGCTGGCGCCCGCCATCGAGACGGCCGAGCGCGGCCTTGCCGCCAGTTGGTATGCGACGCTCCAGATCGCTTTCGGCATGAGCGCGGGCCTCGGGCGCTATCCGGAGGCGCGCGAGACCTACTTGCCGAACGGCGCGCCGCTCGTCTCGCAGACGCCGCATGCGCCGCTTCGCCGTCCTCTGGGGCGGCTGCCGGACACATTGCGGCGCCTGGCGGAGGCGGGTCCCCGCGATTTCTACGAGGGCGAGACCGCCCGGCGGATCGCGGCGGACATGGCGGCCTCGGGCGGCGCGCTGTCGCTGGACGACCTCGGCGCCTACGAAGCGTTCGAGGTGGAGCCGCTCGCCGTGCCGCACCATGACGGCGTGGTACGGCTGATGCCGGGCCTGAATGCCGGGCCGACCTTCGCGCGGGCGCTCGGCAATCTCGACGCCCGGCTCGACCGCGCCGCCGGCCTCAATGCCGGCGCGTATATCGCCTGGGCGGAGGCGCTGACGGAGGCCTACGAATACCGCCTCGCGAACATGGGCCATGATGGCGACGCGAGCGGACGCGGCTGCACCACCCATCTCTCGGTCGTCGATGCCGCCGGCAACATGGTGTCGCTCACCAACACGCTGCTGGAGCGGTTCGGGTCGCGCTTCATGCTGCCTGGGACCGGAATATTGATGAACAACGGCGTCTACTGGTTCGACCCGCGCCCCGGCCGGCCCAACTCGCTCAAGGGCGGAGTGAAGCCGCTCAACAACATGGCGCCGGTGGTGGTGACGGACCTCGATGGGGCGGGCCGTTTCGCGCTCGGCGCGTCGGGCGGACGGCGGATCGCGCCGGCTGTCTTTCAGCTGACCTCCATGCTGCTGGATTTCCGCCTCGACCTCGACGACGCGGTCCACCGGCCGCGGATCGACGCGAGCGGCGAGGGCAAGGTGACGATGGACCGCGAGCTGGCGCCCGAAATACGCGCTGCGCTCGCCGGCCGCTTCCCGACCGAGGTGACCGAAAGCGCCGTCGGCCAGAAGCTGTTCGCCAACCCGCAGATCGTCATGCGGGGAAACGCGGCGGCAGCGCATGTGCAGTCGCCGACGGCGGCGGTGGCGATCGGCGGCTGATGCTGGAGGCGCGCGGCCTCGCCTGCGAGCGCGGCGGGCGCGAACTGTTCCGGGACCTCGACCTTGCGCTCGCCCCCGGCGAGGCCGCGCTCGTCACGGGGCCCAACGGCGCCGGCAAGTCCAGCCTGCTGCGCGTGCTGGCGGGGCTGCTGCCGCCGTCGGCCGGAACGGTGGCATGGGCGGGCCGGGAAGAGGCGGACTTCCACTATGTCGGGCACGGCGACGCCGTGAAGCCGGCGCTCACCGCCTCGCAGAACCTCGCCTTCTGGGTGCGGCTGGCGGGGCAGGGCTCGGTCGCGGCGGGCCTGGAGGCGGTCGGCCTCGCTTCGCTCGCCGATCTGCCGGCGCGGCTGCTCTCGGCCGGCCAGCGAAGGCGGCTCGGGCTCTCCCGCCTGTTCGCCGCGCCGGCCCCGCTCTGGCTGCTGGACGAGCCGACCGCCGGCCTCGACGAGGCTGCGGCGGAGGCTTTCGTGCGCGGGCTGGAGGCCCATCTCGCCGGCGGTGGGGCGGCCGTCATCGCCACCCATGTCCCGCTCGGGGTGGAGGCTGCGCACCGTATAGAGCTGGGCGCTGGCGGCCGGTGAGAGCGTTTCTTGCCTTGCTCGGCCGCGACCTCGCGCTCGCCGGCAGGCAGGGCGGGGAAAGCGGGCTGGCGCTCCTGTTCTTCGTGCTGGGCGCCGCGCTGTTCCCGCTCGGCCTCGGACCCGATCCGGGCACTCTGGCCGGCGTCGGCTCCGGCCTGCTCTGGGTGATCGCGCTGCTGGCGGCGCTGCTCTCGCTGGAGCGGTTGTTCCGCGCCGACTGGGAGGACGGCACGCTGGACCTGCTGGCCGCCCGCCCGGAACCGCTGGTGACGGTCGTGCTCGCCAAATGCGCGGCGCACTGGCTCGCGACCGGCCTGCCGATGACGGTCGTCTCCGCCCTGCTCGGCTCAATGCTGGCGGTGCCGGGCGAGCGCCTCGGCCTGCTTGCGCTCTCCTTCCTGGTCGGCACGCCCGCGCTCACGCTGATCGGCGCGGCGGCGGCGGCGCTCACCCTCGGCGCGCGGCTCGGCGGGGTCTTGACGGCCATTCTCGTGCTGCCGCTCTATATCCCGGTCCTGATTTTCGGGGTCGCCGCCGCCGAAGGCCGGGAGGGCGCGCTCGCCCTGCTTGCCGCCATGGCGCTGGCCGCGCTGGCGCTGGCGCCAGCGGCCGCGTCGGCCGCGCTTCGACACGCCGTGGAGCAGTAGAACCCGTGGCCCGCAGCCTGCACCGCCTCGCCAATCCCGGCCGCTTCCGCCGGATTTCCGGCCGCGTCCTGCCCTGGGCGGCGGGCATCTCGGCACTCGCCTTCATCGCCGGGCTCTGGCTGGCGCTGGTCGACTCCCCCATCGACTACCAGCAGAAGGATTCGGTGCGCATCATGTATGTGCACGTCCCGGCGGCATGGATGGCGCTGAGCACCTATGCGGTCATGGCGCTGGCGAGCGCGGGCGCGCTCATCTGGAGGCACCCGGTGGCCGAGCTCACAGCCAAGGCCTCGGCCGCGCCGGGCGCCGGCTTCACGCTCATCGCGCTCGTCACCGGGTCGCTCTGGGGCCTGCCAACCTGGGGCACCTGGTGGGTGTGGGACGCGCGCCTCACCTCCGTGCTCGTGCTGCTGTTCCTCTATGTCGGCTACATGGCGCTCTGGCGGGCCTTCGACGACCCGCGCCGGGCGGGGCGGGCGGCGGCCGTGCTGGCGCTGGTGGGCGCGGTCAACCTCCCGATCGTCAAGTTCTCGGTGGACTGGTGGAGCACGCTGCACCAGCCGGCGAGCGTCAGCCGCTTCGGTGCGCCGGCCATCGACCCGGCGATGCTGCGCCCGCTGCTGGTCATGTATGCCGCCTTCTTCTTCTTCTGGATTGCGGTGCTGCTGATCCGTATCCGCGCCGAGTTCGACGAACGCCGGCTGGCGGCGCTCGCGCTTCAGCGTTCGGCCTGACTGAGCCTCGCCAGCGCCCAGGTCGAGAGCAGCACCGAGGCCGCGAAGCAGAAGATGCCGGGCCCGGCGGAAGCGCTGGTCAGCAGCCGCCCGTCCAGAATCATCACGGTGAGCGCCACGATGAAGACATCCAGCATCGAGTATTTCGAGACCGCGCCCATCGCAGCGAATATGCGCCCTCCGGTTCTGCCGGAAATCCACACCCAGCCGGCGAAGGCGAGTTTCGCGATCGGGAAGGCGACCGAGAATGCGCCGATGACAAGGGCGAGGAACCAGTCGCCGTCGCCGGCCAGTGCGGCGACCGCGCCCAGGATCGAATAGTCGATCTCGAACCAGAGGCGTTCGACCGTGATCGCCGGCAGCAGCAGTCCCGACGCCAGCAGCGCGGCGGACAGCGCCAGCAGCAGGCCCGAGAGACCGTTGGGCTTGCGGCGGCGATGTTCTAGGCTTCCTTCCGGACCTTCACCCGCGAGACCGTTCATGGACCTCAAATCCTGTATCCGGACGATCCCCGACTACCCGAAGCCCGGCATCCTGTTCTACGACATCTCGACCCTGATCGGGAACGGCAGGGCCTGGCGCTACGCCGTGGACCGGCTCTGCGAGGCCGTGGAGGACTTCGGCGCCGACCGGCTGGCCGGCATCGAGGCGCGCGGCTTCCTGGTGTCGGCTCCGGTGGCGGACCGGCTCGGCATCGGCTTCACCATGCTGCGCAAGCACGGCAAGCTGCCGGGCGATGTGGTCTCGCATCATTACGACCTCGAATATGGGACCGACACCATCGAAATCCAGGCGGACGCAGTCCGGCCGGGCGAGCGGGTGGTGGTGGTGGACGACCTGCTCGCCACCGGCGGTACCTTCGGCGCGGGCATCGAGCTCCTGCGGCGCATCGGCGCGGATGTGCGGGGCGCGGTATGCCTCGTCGAGCTTGGATTTCTCGGCGGCCGCGCGCGCGTGGATGTGCCGCTGGTCAGCCTTGTCGTCTATGACGACTGATGGTTGAAATCCGGTCGATGCGGGCGGCGGACGGCCCGGCCGTGCTCGCGATCTATGGCGGCGGCATCGCCACCGGCCATGCGAGCTTCCAGGAGACGGTGCCCGCCTGGGAGGAATGGGACGCGGGCCATCTGGAATGCTGCCGGCTGGTGGCGGAAGAGGGCGGCGCGGTCGTCGGCTGGGCCGCGCTCTCGCCGATGTCCTCCCGGCCGGTCTATGCCGGTGTGGGGGAGGTCTCGATCTATCTGGCGGACGGCGTGCGCGGCCGGGGCGTCGGCGACCGGCTGCTCGGCGCGCTGATCGAATCGTCGGAAGCGGCCGGCCTCTGGACCCTCCAGGCCGGCATTTTCCCGGAGAACGCGGCCAGCATCGCGCTCCACCGCAAATTCGGCTTCCGCCAGGTCGGCGTCCGCGAACGCCTCGGCCGCATGACCCACGGCCCCCTCGCCGGCGAGTGGCGCGACGTCATGCTGCTGGAGAGGCGCAGCCCGGCGGTGGTCTGACCGCCGCACCTGCCGAAACAGCTTCGGGTTCGGGAATTACCGCGCCCTCGGATCGGCGGGGAAGCCGGGGATGCCCCGGGCGTGGCGGACGGCTGCGCGGACGGCGTCCGCTACGGCCCGGGCCGCAAGCTCGGCGACCAGGTCGAGGCCGGCGTCGACTTCGCCGGTTGCGAGCGTGAAGAGCGAGTCGCCGTCGAGGCTGGTATGGGCCGGCGAGACCGTCCGCGCGATGCCGGTATGGGCGAGGTCCGCGACGCGGCAGGCTTCGGGCTTCCGCAGCCGGGCATTGGTCGCGATGCAGCCGATGACGGTGTTGGAAAGGCTGTCCGGCCGCGCAGCGCAGGGGTAGCGCGGCACATCGTCCGGCGCGCGGCAGCCGGCGAGCACCCGACCGTCTTCGCCCATCACACTGCCGAGTGCGTTCACAGCCACGAGCGCTCCGACCGCAAGGCCGCCCGACCGGCGCACCGCGCTGCCCTGGCCGCCCTTGCTCGCCCACGCGGGGCCTGCCTCCTTGCCGACGGTGCAGCCGGCGCCGACGCCCACCGATCCGTTGGCGGGCTCGTCCCCGGTCGCCGCCTCGCAGGCCGCCCGGCCCGCCTCGCGGTCGATGCGGCGCATGTCCGGGCTGCGGATGTCGAACACCACGGCAGCACCGACAATGGGAAACCGGCCCGCCGCGAATTCGAGGCCGATGCCCTGCGCCTCGCACCAGTCCACCACGCCGTCGGCGGCGCGGAGGCCGAACAGGCTCGACCCGCAAAGCACGACCCCGTGGCAGGCTTCGTTCGGCGCCGCCGGACCGAGGACGGCCGCCTCGCGCGTACCGGGCGCGCCGCCGCGCACCGCAATCCCGCCGACGGTTCCCACCGGGGGCAGGACTACGGTGCAGCCGGTGTGATGGACCGGGTCGGTCCACATCCCGACCCGCACGCCTTCGACCCCGAGCGCCATCGCGACCCTGTCTCCCGAAACGGTGTCCAATCCGATTCCGGACAGGATATCTTCGAGTCATGTCTTGAGAAGATACGTCTCGATCGGGTTGGCACGGAAATGTTTGCGCTCCCAGCCGCCAGCCGAAAGGAGAGGAAAGGCGACTCCCGGAACGGTTTTGTTCGTAATTCTGGAAAAAATCCAGATTATGGATTGACAGGATGAAAATTGTGTTAGAATGTGGGTAGAAGGAAGGCGGCTTCCGGGGCTGCCTTTCGGTTTTCCGCGCAGGAGAGCAGCTGGGGCCGAAAACACCCGGCGGAGTGCAAGGGAGAGGTGCGTCCTCTGCCTCGCGCGCGCAATCAGGCGCGCGAACCGCGCCGGTGCGAACGCGCGCCCGGGCCCGCGCGCGATACGCGCGAAACAGAGACCCGCCCGGCGGCGGCGCAGACGGAACGGAATGGAACGGAACGCGATTGAGGAGCGACATGCGGAAACGGAGCGGCAAAGCCCGGCGAGGGGATACGGTCCATGACACAACATGACATATCATGACATTTGGCGGCGTGTCCGCGGACGGGCGAGGCGGCGGGGGCGCGAGCCGTTACCGGGTTGCGCGTATCGGGCTATGCTGCCTGCAGACCGGCCCGCTGGAGGAGGACGATCGAGCCCATGCCCTATGCAACGACCAATGACGGAGTGCGCCTGTATTACGAGGAGGCGGGGACGGGGACCGCCGTGATCTTCGTGCACGAGTTCGCAGGCGACATGCGCTCCTGGGAGCCGCAGATGCGGCATTTCGCACACCGCTACCGGGTGCTGGCCTACAATGCCCGCGGCTAC